>JADYYF010000005.1:0-45000 GCA_020853795.1 Candidatus Zixiibacteriota bacterium | reverse complement strand
CCTATCATATTCGCTATCACGAAGTTCCGTGACTTCAAGGAGACCTTGAAGCCACTGGATGTTCAGATTAGCTGTGTTTAGGAAAGACAAGGGTATTGACTGCCTTGCGGCAGACTTTACCTTGCCCGTATCACAAGCTTTCTATTAGCTGGCACACTATTTTCTTGTCAAAGAGCGATAAGTCTCCCGAACCGGGAGCCTCGGAACGCTACCAGTCACAGTCGCAAATCCTTTGTGAAGGAACAACTGCCCGATCAGCGGACGACCAATATACGTATGGCAAGGGCGATGTCAAGGGGATTGATTGAGAAATTTCGGAAATATTTTAGGCAGGGTGAAAGTGTCCGGTTTTCGGGGGGATTGAAGCAGGTCGTCAAATCCATTCGTTGGTTGGAGTCGATGTTTGTGGGGGCGGGCAGTGGCTCGATAACGTGCGGAGGTCGTTGAGAGAGACGGGATTTGACCTACGAAGCTGAGAATGTGACATAGCTGAAAGGAGATTGCTTCGTCGCCAGCACGGGCGGAGACAGGTTGCGTGAGCGTTGGCTCCTCGAAATGACGAAACTCACACGGTGCGGGAATAGTGAGGTTGCAGAGAGGTCAAGGTTTCCCACCGTTCCAGTGGGGTACATCGACAGGATCGGCCGGGTAGGGGCTTCCCTGCCCGGCCGGATTCGAAGTGCCCCGCAACAGTCAGTCTGAGCTAGTTCAGAAGCTCCATCTTCCGCACGGCCTGGTTGGTGCAGTGTGGATCCGGCTTACAGCGGGCTGGAGAGGACTTTGAGGATGGGGTTTTTGAAATTGCTCCAGCCTTTGGAGACATTGTCTTCGGTGGCGATTTCGACGACGGCGTCTCCGTACATCCAGTAATCTTTGGCGCCTTTGAGCTTGAGGTTTTCGGCGGCCTTGTGGACGCACTGGGTCTGGCGGGCTTCGTTGGGATGCCAGCGGTACTTGTTGCGGAAGTTGAGGCGATACTTGGTCGTGCCGGGCACGACGCTCCAGTTGATGTTCATGCTGCCGATGGCAAACTGCCAGTCGTGGTTGGAATACTTGCTTTGCGGGATCGCGACGGAGCCGGAGGTTCGGCCTTTCTGGACGGCGAGCATGATTTCGCGGGTGACTTCTTCGCGAACGCCTTCGTCGTCCACCAGGACCTTGCTCAGATTGACTTTCATGTCGATGCCGGTGCCTTTGAGGTAGGCATCGAGATGGAGCTGGGCGTTGCCGCCGGGGTCCATCGTGATGTAGCGCGCCAGCGCCAAAGTGTTCTCGTCGGAGAGTGTGGCGCACGCGAAGTCAATGAATATTTTGGTCGGAGGTGGGTCGCCCATAGTGCTTTCCTATGCGATTGGCTTGATTTCCGTAATTGTGCCGGTCCAGGGGTTGGAACCGAAGTTAACCTCGACCTTATCGCCCACCTGCTTGCCCATCAGCAAACGCGCCATCGGAGCCGAGATCGTGACCATATCGGAGACCAGATCGAGTTCGTATTCGACCGGACCGACGATGTTGAAGGTGTGATTGGCGCCGGACTTGTCGTCGACGACCGTGACGGAACAGCCGAAGGTGATCTTCTCGGGACGGTCGCCGTTGAGGTCGATGATGCGGCCACGGAGGTAACCGTTGAAACGCTGCATCCGTTCGAGCAGGAGCACTTGGCGTTCGCGTGCGCTGTGATAAGCGGAATTCTCCTTGAGGTCGCCCAGCGCAGCGGCAGCGCCGATATCTTTGGAGTTTTGGTCGATATCCTTTTTCAGGGCGGCAATACGTTCAGTCAGGGTTTTGTAAGTGCTTCTGAGAATCGGGACCTGCATTACGCCTCTTTCATTACCTTGGCAAGTATCGGCAAAACTGCGGCACTCGTCAACAGTTGACGCGCCTTCGGGTCAGTGCCAATGCTTGAGCCGTATTGACCGTTATACGCAACATTACTCCCGCTCATTGCAGGCTGCCGGCGAGAATCTCGCGGGATACCCGCCTGAGTCAAGCGGCCCGGGAGCCCAAATCGGGCTCCCGGGTTGTGTTGGACGCTTCGCCCCGCTACGGACAGCCCGCGCACGGACGCGCACCGCCGGCGAAGATATAATTGATCAAGAAGACGGCATCGGAAATCGTCACCTGATTGCTGCAGTCGGCATCGCCGGCCAGAACCGGATTCGGAGGCGCACCGCCGGCGAAGATGTAGTTGATCAGGTAGACGGCATCGGAGATCGTGACGGCACCGCTGGCGTCGGCATCGCCGCAGATGTAGCAGCGGGAGCAATAGCCGGCGTTGCAGACAGCCTCGCAGTCGTCAGGGACGCCGTTGCCGTTGGCATCCAGCGACGTGCCCGCGCCGATATCGACCAGATCGTCGACACCGTTGCCGTTGCAGTCGACGATCGACAACGGCTGTACCGCGCCGGCGCCGATCGGGTCATAGACGCCATCGTTGTCGTCATCGACGGAAAAGAGGATCGTCGGCATCGTGAGTGCTTCGAATTCAGTCAGAGCCAACTCGACCTGGATGTTGTCGGTTGAACCAAGACTGATCGAGCGCTGGCCCAGAACCGGTTCGCCGGGAGGCAGGCCGTTGAGGCTGACGATGCCGGACGGTAACTCACCATGGTCATCGAGCGCGTTGATGCGATAGCGCAGTATTCCCGAGGAGTCCTCGTCGTTGAGGAGGTTAAACAGCATTGCCTGCGGCTGCCCAACGCGCAGGGGACTCGGGAAGTTCGGCTCGACCGCGATGAAGCACCACTTCCCTGGCGCCACGAACTTGCCCGAACAGGTCGAGCTGGCACCGGTGACGGGATCGATAATCGAGACCGAGAAACAAGCGATGTTGCCGGCTACGAACGAGAAGGGCCTGGTCACGGTGATCGGGATAGTGATGCACTGCCCCGGCGCCAGCAGCGGCGTGGTGCCGTTGGCGGGTGAGAACGTGAAGCCGATGCCGGAAACGTTGCAGCCACTTCCGGAAGCCATGCCGGCCAGCGAGTAATTGATAGTGGCCGGCGAAGCACCGTCGTTGCAGATCGTCAGGTTCAGAATCTTGGTGTTCTGTCCCTTACAGAAGATCAGCATCGACGGAATCTTGCAGTGCACGCGGCATTTGCCGGAACTGCCGGCGGCGTAAAGCGATTGGACTTCGCTCTGGGCAAGAGCGCGGTTGAACAGTTCCAACTCGTCGATCCAGCCGTCGAAATAGCGGTTGGTCAGGTAGCAGCTGCCGGTGTTCAAGAAAGTACCGTGGCCGATGTCGAGGATCGGTCCGGCATTGGTGCTGAAGAGCGGACCGGCGATCGGCGTGAAGGTGCCGACGACAACGCCGTTCAAATAGAACGTGCCGACGCCGGTGCTGCGCGAGACCGTCACAGCCACGTGCTGCCACTGATTGAGAGCGACCACGCCGGGGGGTGTCATGAAGGTCGTCTGCGGAGTCGGGAAGCTGCTCATCACCAAGCCGAGGTTACCGGTGTTGGTGCCCTGGCCATCATCCTTGACGAAGAAACAGACGCCATCGAGACCCGAGCCGCCGAAGAACCACTGACGGTTGTCAAAGATCGGGTCAACGCACGGCGCATTGCCGGGGTTGGTCAGGAAGACACTGCAATTGGCGCTGAAGCTGGTCGGATGAATCCAGGCATCGGCGGAGAAATCGCCGCCGGCAACGGTGACAAACGGATCGCTGTAAACGCGAACGATGTCTTGATTCGCCAGTGTCGGACCGAAACGATAGGCGCCGTTCACCTGTCCGGGACCAAACGAAAAGGTCCCCAGATGGGTGCCGGGATTGTCGCCGCCGGCAAGATCGAAGGCCGTGGCCGGAGCGGTTTCGTCAAACGAGTACCAGGCAATCATCTGCCCCGGGACGCGGGCGCAGCAGGTGTCCGCCGGGTTGTCCGAGCACATGAAATTGCCGAAGTCGATGTTCGTCTGGTTGGTACCGGAGCCGAGAGTGAGATTGTGAACGCTCGGCGACGGATAGGTTTGCACCCAGTTGGGCTGGTTGACCTCGACCACCGTGAAGGTCGTGCAGGGCAGATTGGTGAAAGCATAAGCACCATTGGCGGCGGTGGTAGTGCTGGCGTAAAGCGGGCCGCCCTGATAGTAGAGCTCGATCGTCCAGCCGCCGAGACCCGGCTCGCCGGGATCGTGCACGCCGTCGCGGTCGTAATCGTTCCACTTGCGGCCGCTGATGCTGCAATCGTTGGCGGCACCGGGGCAACAGCGTCCGACTTCGAGGCGCAAGAAGTCGATCATGGTGTCGTCGTGCAGGAGGAAGTCGATCTTGCCGTCCTGCAGGAGCGGCATGACGCTGGTGATGAAGCCGTACGGCGGAAGATTGGCCAGATCGAGGCAGACGGTCATGGTGTCGCCTGGATTCCAGATCGTGTCGGCGCCGGCGGTGTGGATCCCGAGCAATTGGCTCAAGCTGAGATGATAGATGCTGGCCGTACCGGGATAGTCGCCCAACTGCAGGTCGTCATCCTCGCAGCCAGCGTTGATCCCCATCAGGCGCAGGCAGAGCGTGGCGGAGACGACACAGCAGGAGGTATCGAAGCAGTTATTGAAGGTGTGGCCAAAGCACTGATTAAACGCCGGTTGGTCGAATGCCAAATTGGGCGCGCCCTGACACAGCTCAGCCAAGAAAGTCTGCAGTGCCGGTGAGGGCGTCGGCAGTTCCGGCGCATCGGGCTGGAAATGGTCCGGCTTGCCGGCAACGCAGGTATCGTATGCGATCGCGGCACACTTGGAGGTGTCGAGGTTGCCAAAGTCATAGCCGGTCATGATCGAGTTGTAAAGCGGCTGGTAGACGTTGTACTGGATCGTAGACGGCGCGGTCTGAATCCAGCCCGGCTGCTGTGTCTCGTAGACAAAGTGGAGGTAGGTCGAGGCCAGACCGTAGATCGCGTAAGCACCGGTGGCATCGGTCGTGTCGCAGAACGTTCCGTAGTAATCGGTCGTGCAAATGATCCAGTTAGCGAGCCCCGGTTCACCCGGATCGTGCACACCGTCGCAGTCTAAGTCTTCATACTTCACACCGTGAAGTTCGCCTTGCGGCGTGGGTCAGCCACCGCTGCAGCCGCCGCCGGAGTAGTCGACCTCGGTATTGTTACGCAGATAGATATCGAGGTCGCCGTCCTGAAGGGCGGCCATGATGTTCGTGATGCCACGGTCGGCGAGAGGCAGATTGGCCAGATCGAGGGTAACCGTCATCGTGTCGCCCGGATCCCAACTGACATCGGCACCGCCCGTTGCCAGTTCCAGCAGATTGCTAAGACTCGCATGCCAGATGCTCCCCGGACTCGGCCAAGCGCCGAAGTGGAGTTCGTCATCCTGACTGCCGGCGGCCGAGGCGCGCAGCCGCATTTGAATTGTCGCCCGGATCGGGGCGCATGTTCCCCAACAATTACTGAGGGTATGCCCGAAGCAGGCATCGGCACCCGCCGGTTGATCGAAAAACGTCAACGCACTGCCGCAGGAATTCAATTGAGCCAGCAGGCCGGCGCTGGGCGAGGCCGGTTCCGGACCGTTGCCGCCGTCGAAGTTGTCGTTAACGCCGCCCAGACAGGAAAAGGTCTGGGTCGTGTCGCAAGTGGCGATCGCTTTGACTGCGAAGGTCCGGCCGCTGACAACATCGCCGGCGCCGAGCGTCAGGCGATAGTCGACCGAGTGAGGGGCTGACTGCAGGTAACCTGGTCGCTGTTGAATCGCGACAGCATAGTCACCGGCCGGCAGTCCGGCGAAGGTGAAGAGTCCGTCGGTTGTGGTGGTCGCCGAGTCGAGGCTGGGCGGCAGACCGCCGCCGATTGCGCGCAGATAGACAGTCCAACCCGGCAGCGCCGGGTCGAACGAGTCCTGGCTGCCATCGCAGTCGCGGTCGGTAAAGACGAGGCCGGAAATGGTCGCAGCTCCGGCCCATGCCGGCGTCGTGGCCATCAGGCAGACGAGGATCAGGCGCCAACTTAGAGCTTGCCGCCGATCACGCCAACTTGCCATGTTCCCTCCAGAGGAAGCAGATACAGTACTTGCGGCCGGTCTGGTTACCCACCAGTGCCGACCAGTGGCTATGTGAGCAATGGATTTATGAAAATGGGAAGCGACTTTCGTCGATACTCAGAAGCAAGTTAGCCTAAATGGGGCTGTTTAGTCAACAATAATTTATTAAGACTTCGTCCGAAGCCACTTTACAGGGAGCGAGGTTGAGGAAAGATCCGCGCTTAGATAAGCCACCCATCGGATTCGAACCGATGACCTGCTGATTACGAATCAGCTGCTCTACCAGCTGAGCTAGGGTGGCCGATAAACAGGCGGTGCGAATAACGATCGAAACAGCAAGGGATTCGATCGATCAAAGTGGCGCCCCCCAGAATCGAACTGGGGACACGCAGATTTTCAGTCTGCTGCTCTACCAACTGAGCTAGGGCGCCAGTTTGCAAGGCGGGTAATCTATCGATTGAATTCAAAATGTCAACGATTTTAGCAGTTGCCTCGCGACAGGCGCGTCTGCCTCCGTGCAGAGGTTTTGCAGGCGGGCAAGTCTTCCGCGCCTCTGCCTACCCAGGAGTCGTGAAACCCCGGACGGCGGTGAGTTTGAGAAGATAATCTAATTACTTGACAAAATCGATCTATGATGTACAGTGTATTACAGGACGGCAACACCCCTGCGCCGCGCTTCGCATGCGCCCAGTATCACCGGCGACTACCAAGGCACGAGAGGTGACGCCGTCAGGGCGCAAGTTACGACTCAATCCCTAATCGGGAAATCACATAAATCGAATCATGGAGGCGTGACTATGCGTGTTTCTCTAACGGCGGCCGCTCTGGCGATGACGTACCTGGTGCTCTTCGCTCCACTTCAACCGGTCCGGGCCAAGATTGTCAATCTTTCCAAAATCGTGTGCGGTGATGCCGACAGCTCCGGTACGGTCAATCTCGCGGACGTGAATTTCACCGTGAACTATCTCTTCAGTGGGGGGCCGGCGCCCGATCCGCTCGAGCTGGGAGATCAGGACTGCAGCGGCGCCATCGACATCGCCGATTGCGTTTACCTGATCAGCTATCTCTACGACCTTGGCGGGCCGGCGCCTTGTTGCCCAACCGGTGCCGACTATTGTCCGCGCCCGACAACAACATCATTTGATCTGGTCACGGCACTGCAGATGGCTAAACTCGCGAATCACGCCTACAAGGCCGGACCGGCGCTTTCAGCGGCGGATATTATTACGAGTTGCTGGGAGGGAATCAGGTTTCTCCAGTCCGACCCGAATTTCGACTGTGATGTTCCGCAAATTCCCAGTTTTGAGGATACGCAGTTGTTTCTGGCACGCGATCCCTGGACGGGAGACATTGTCGTCTCGTTTCGCGGCTCGGGCACGCTCCAGGACTGGATCAGCAACGCGCAATTTGCTGATGCGGTTGACTGGCAGTTCGACGATGGCACGATCATTCCCAATTCGGTACACAAAGGATTTCTCTGCGCCTACCAAAGCGTGGAGGCTGCACTGAAGACTGAGCTCGAATCTGCTATCGACGAACTCGATGAGGTAGCGAATGTACGCGTCTACTTCACCGGGCATAGCTTGGGTGGCGCGTTGGCGACGATCGCTGCTCTCGATCTCGTCGACTGGCTGGTTGACACGAAGGGGTTTCAACGCGATCACGTCGTGATGTATTCGGTGGCGGCGCCACGGGCGTTCAAGCCGTCATTGCAGGGTTCGTTTTCGGCGCGAGTACCCAACAGCTGCGCCATCATGGAAAAGACCGACCCCGTGCCCTACCTGCTCCCGACGTATGAGCATATTTGGCGCGTTGCCATCATCAATTCCCGCGTCTCGGGCACCGGCGCGATCACGGCAACACGCCTCGAATTTGCGGGGGGCGAAGACATAAGCGACTGCGGGCCGGTTACACAATTGGTGCCGTGGAGTTATGAAGCATTGGTCGGTCACGATCGCGAGAAATACATCACGCGGTTGGAGGAGGTCGAAACACCCGGCTTGCCGACTGTCGCGATCAGCGTCGACAACGGCCGCATGAAACTCGCTTGGAGCGGCGTCGTCCAGGGGCCCTGCGATCGCGTCATTCTCTGCGACAATTGCCCTACGGAGATTGACTTTTTCAACCCCCTGGCGAACGATTGGGAATGGGTCGTCAAAGCCAGCTCCAAGCAAACTCCGCAAGCCAAGAGCGAAGGCCTTCGGGCAGCCTATGTTGACGGTTTTGGCCGCGTCATTGCCCGCTCCGCGCCGTATACCGCGAAAACGCCAGCAAAGCTGACGCTGACGCGCCGGCCGCTGGGATTTCTTGAAGTTACCTGGAAGGTGAGCGATGAGGGGCTTTACGACTACGTCGCGTTGTACAAGCAGAACCCCAACACGGCCGGCCCCGATGGCTATGTTGCGGGCAGCAAGCACCTGGTCTATTCCGACACTGACGATGTGTGGTCATCGGTGCGCCCCGGCGGGCCATTCTGGGTGGCGTATGTAACAGCTGACGCCCTTGTCGGCGGCCAGCGGCGGATCCTGAGGGTTACCGGTCCGGTGGAGTAGGATCGGCGGCAGAGAGTTCGACAATGGCGAACGGATTGCGTTAGTCCAGTTGTTTGAAAGCCCAGTCGAACAGCTTCTGCGCCTGCGTGAAGCGCTGGCCGTTGGAATGAGCGCCGAGCACCACGGCGGTCAGGTCGTGGCCGTCGCGGTCGGTAGCGCGGGCGGTGAAACACCAACCGGCTTCTTCGATGTAGCCGGTTTTGCCGCCTTCAACCTCGTAGCGGCCGTGCAACAGGCGGTTGGTATTGCCGAAGGTATATTGGCGGTGCTTGTTGACCGAGGAAAACGTGTACTGCTTCTCCTGCAAGATTTGCGAGATCGTTTGGTTGTTGGCAGCGGTATTGAGCAGACGAGCGACGTCTTCGGCATTGGCGACGTTATTTTCCGACAAGCCGGTCGGTTCTTCGACGTGGATCGACAGCAGTCCCAGTTCGCGCGCCTTGGCGTTCATGGCGATGACGAAGGAATCGGGGCTGACGCCGGTCGAGCGCGCCAGAGCACGGGTGGCGCGGTTATCGGAGCCCATCAGACTAGCATGGATCAGGTCACGGACGCGATAGATGTGTCCGGCACGGAGCACCGAGCGGCTGGAGTTCTCGACGTCAGCCATGATCATCGGGACCTCCTTGTTCCAGTCGACTTTATAGTCGAGGAAGGTGAGTGCGGTGAGAAGTTTGGTGATGCTGGCGATGGGGCGGACAATGTGCTCATCCTTGCCGTAGAGTTTGATGGAGTTGTAGTTGTCGAACAGGCAGGCGGATTCGCAGTTCAGATACGGCGCTGGTCGGGTGATATCCACTTTCGGTGGCAGCGGTCCGACGAGGCCGCTGGTGATAGCGAGATTGGCGGGGGACACCAAGGCGACCATCAGCGTAAACGCCGTGGCTCCCAAGAGGAGGAAGATTCGCTTTAGTGCCTTAAGAGACATCAAGCATCTCCAGAATCTGCCGGGCATTGGTAACCGCTTGCCCTTGATGGCAGTTGTTGAAAAACAAGTACACGGTCTTTGCCTCTAACCGCAGTGCCTCGATCTTAGTTATCCACTCTTGCAATTCCGATTCGCTGTAGAGATAGTCATAGCGATCGGACCCCTCACCGGTATACCATTTATCGGCATTTCGGCCGTGGAATCTGACATAGCCGACCGGAATCGTGGCCACCGCGACCGGCGGAACCATTTGTTCCAGTTGGGGTTCGTCCACAGAAACGAAGCCGATCTCCAAGGCGCGCAATAAGTCAAAGATCTCCGTTCGAATCCAGCTGGCGTGCCGGAATTCGACGAACAAATTATAATCGATTAAAAGCTCGCGGCAAGTCTTAATGTGATCCAGATTTTGCGGGTTGCGCACGAACGACCACGGGAATTGCGCCAAAATCCCCTGAAGCCGCCCCGATTCAGCCAGGGGAGCAATAGCGTCGCGGAATACCGGTGTCAGTTCGCGAGCCTGGTGCCGTTTGTGGGTGAGCGATTCGTGCGCTTTGACCATGAACTCGAAGTGGGGTTTGGTGCGCCTGACCATACTTGCGAATGTCGGCGGCGGCGGGATGCGGTAGTAAGTGGCGTTGATCTCGACAGTATCGAACTGGGTGGCATAATAGTCGAGCATTTTGGCCTTGGGCAATCGCGGCGGATAGAACACGGTTTGCCAGTCGGCGAACGAGTAGCCGGAAGTTCCGACTTTGACAGTGCCCTTCGTCGTCATTCGCTCTTTCCTTTCGGCTGCTGAAAGCGTACCCGGCCGCAGCGGGGACAAACCCATTTGCGCTGTTTATGGAAGGAGCGTTTTTCTTCCTTCATGCGAACCTTGCAGCGCGGACAGGTCATAGCAGTTTCAGGAAGTCCCCCAGCAGGAATTCGATCCGGCCGATCAGCAAAGTGATGCGCGAGGTCACCGTATAGCCAAAAGTTGCGCCAAAGAAGATCATCAGGAAATATACGCCGACATTGCTGCCCCAGCGAGCGAGGCCGCGGTTACTGCGGGTGTAGAAGAAATACACCATCACGCTCAAACAGCCGATCAGTCCCACCGATGCGTCAATCAGCAGCCCCCAATCGGTGCCGGGAGCTGCGCCGATGGCGGCGAAGGGGGCGATTGTTGCCGTCATCTGCTTGAGGATGCGCGCATCGAGCATGGCAGGGATCGAGAGTCCGGCGCCAGCGCCGATGACCAGCGCAATTACTGGTCTGCTCAAGCCGACCCAGGCGGAGCGCAAGCGGAGCAGCATCAGCAGGCTTAAGGCCAGGGGAATCAACGACCAGAGATTTCCCTGTCCAAATAACGGCAACAGCAGTTTCGGGCGCAGCACGGAAGTCCACAACAACACGACGGTGAAGCCGACGGAAAGGCCAATCAGGATGTGTTCGGCCGCACGATAGAGAGGGTTGTCGCGATATAGGAATGAAAGGATCGCGATCGTTGCCGCGGCGGCTGCGAGGGTGGCCCAGTCCATCAGTTCCCTGCTTCCGGCGATGTGCTTCGACGTCGACGATCGGCGACGTTGCCGGCAACGATAATCAGGACGATTACAATTTGGGCGACGGAGAGTGCAAACATGCCGCGCGCCCCTGCGGCCGGTTGTTTCAGGAGGGTTTCGTATTCAGCGGCGCCCTTGAGTCCCGACGCCAGGGCCACAATCTGTCCCGAAGAGATATAGGGTGAAAACGAGGTCGCCATGGTTGCGGTCAACATCGTCAGGAGACGAACTTTGTAAGGGAGCACGGCGTGTTCGACCCAATAGGTCGGCATCGAGCCATCGGCGAGCGAGACGACAAAAGCCAGGTTGTCGTAGTTGACGACTTCGCGCAATAACGGCAGTCCTGCGGATCTTCGGCCGTAGTAATCGCTGGGAAACTCCTTGGTGATAGTATCGGCCAGAGCGAGGATTGCCGAGCGAAATTGCGGGCGAAAGCCGAGGAAAGCGTAGTCGACGCCGTACGTTTTGCCGGCTTCATCAGCGGCGGATTGCAGCAATTGCGCGCCGAGGGCGGTGCCTTCGGCAAAGAGTGACAGCCCGAGGATGCGGACGTTGCGCGCAAATGCGTGCCGCACCAACGCATCGCCAAGCGGTTTAATTTCGGCGTAGGCCGAGGCCTCGAAATCGAAGGAAACCAGGATGGTCGCGCCGGCCGGCAACGAGTCAATCGCGGCAAAGAAGTTGCGAGTTTCGTCGGACGGCTCATTCGCCGGGTGCAATTGCAGCAGCACCGGCAACGTGACGGCGAGGGCGACGACGAGGAAGACGATTTGGCGGCCGCTCGGTTTGGTCATGATTGCCTCAACTGTAGCTCCGTTCGACGCCGAGGATTACGCGCAAGGCGGTGGCGACCGAGCCGAGTCCGACGCCGATCAGGAGCCCGCGTTTGGCGGCCGAGGAGGGGTTGTTGAAGATCCAGGCGGCGACATCGGGGAGCACCCGGCTGACGGTTTCGCCGATGACATTCCGGCCAAGCAGGACGATCACCGCCGTCAGCGCCAGCACCAACGCCGGCCGGGAGCGCACACGGAAGCCGCGATAGGCTGCCGAGGCCACAAAGAAGGCCAGCAAAGAAAAGGTGGTGGCCTGCAGTGGGGCTTGCAGATTATTGAAGGCCCACTGATACGGCGAATTTGCATCGATGCCGAAGATGGCGGCGGCGATGACCATGAACAGCAGTGAGGCAATCGTCAAGCCGCTGTAGATCGCAGCAGAGCGGCCGGCCCGGGCTCTCAGGGCGTGATGCTTGAGCACGCTAATACCGCCAACGACCATTGTCGCGGCAAAGATGATCTGGTAGTAGTCGAGCAAGGTGCGATAGATAGTCGCGGTGACGCCGGTCTGAACGAAGTATTGCGCGACCATGAACAGCCCGACGATCGTGGCAACGATAGCAGCCAAACGCGCACTCATGGCAATAGACTCCGGTGTCCATTAATGCCGAATAGCGCCAGTACCGGCAACAACAACAGCAGCGCCACCAAGAGCAAGCGGAGAGCATCCTGTGCGATCATCGAAGCGCGCACTTTCTCGTCGGCGGTCAAATACGCCGAGGCGGTAAACAGCTCCTCGCCGATGAGGGTGTAGTCACAAGCGACGATGAAAAACGACAGTTGAATCGTCGAGTCGGTACCGGCAATTTGCAGGGCGCCGTTGATGTTGCCGGTTTCGGCGAGAATCAGGGCCTCACCTTCGAAACTCCCGAGGAGAAAGAGCGCGCCCGGTTTTTCGCGGGAGACGATGCCGTCGACGCCGGCGGCATAGCCGAATTGCGAGGGCGACACAAAGACGATATCGTCTTCGCGGAACAGGTCGGCATGTCCCTGCTCGGCGTAGGCAGCCTTGATGATCTCGCGGGCGGCCTCGGCGATCACCGGGTCGTGTGTCGGAAATATCAGACGGGTGCCATAACTGGCCGCTCGGGCAGCGACGGGGCGCAGCATATTGAGCGCCGCGATAGTCGTGGCGCGCTGGATATCACCGCCCCAACCGGTCGTGAAGACGATCGGGCGGCCCTGCTCGGTCGATCGGCCGATGGCCTCGTCAACGGCTTTGAGGCCGGGGATCATCCGCAGCTCGCGGCGGAGGGCGCGCGGCCGCAGGGTAAAGAACAACACGACGGCGGCGACGAGCAGAACCCAGATCAGGAGCAATAGATTTGACTGCGGCAAGTGCGCTCCGTTGGCCGCGGACAACGGCAATCGCGACGCAGGGCCGGATGCCGTGCCCGGGCGGAATGATTAATCGCTCAGAATTCGGTCGTTGCCAAAAGCAGTGAGTATCATGGCTGCGCCAGCGAGGGCGGTCAACAAAAACTTGGCGCCGGAGTTACAGTGTTTTGGTTGATTTGCGTGCCGCAAGTCGGCACAGTTGTGGCATGATGAAGTCTCGACTCTTATTGCTAATCATGATCGGCCTGATGGGGGCCGGGTGTTCGCAGCAAGCCGGCGGACCGCAGCAGTTGACCTGGTGGCAGTTCTGGACCAGCCCCGATGTGCGGCCGGTGGTCACGAGGATGGCGGCGGATTTCGAAGCCAAGGCGGCCGCGAAAGTCCAGTTGGGCGATCTCACCTGGGCGGATGGCCACGAGAAGATCGCGATCGGACTGGCCGCCAGCGGTGGTCCCGACGTGATCGAGCTCGGCTCCGACTGGGTGGCCGAATTCGCGGCGGGCGGGCGATTGCTGGATTTGACGCCTTACCTTGGGGGCCTGCGCGACAGTCTGCTGATGTGGGAGCCGGCGGAGTTTGCCGGGGGGACTTATGCCGTGCCGTGGATGCTGGGGACACGGGTCTTGTTCTGTAACAAGTCATTGCTCGCGCAAGCGGGGTATCCGCCGGAATTTGTACCGAGGACGTGGCCGGAGCTGCTGGATGCGGCGCGCAAGGTGGATGCGCTCGGCAACGACATTTTTGGTTTCGCCAGCAATTCGGCGGAGCGGCATCGGCTTTACAAGAAGTTCCTTCCCTTCTTCTGGAGCGCCGGCGGCGAAGTTTTCGGCGTCGACCAAGCCTCCACGCAGTTCAGCAGTTCTGCCGGTCTGCGCAGTCTGGAATTCTACTTGCAGTTGTCCGATGCCGGCTTGATCGAGACGCAAGCGCGGTTGGAGGAATATTTCGTGGCCGGCAAGGTCGGTTTCGTCATTTCCGGAGAGTGGCTGGTGCGCCGCCTGCGGCAGGATCGCCCCGCGTTGCAGTGGGAAGTGGCCGCGATGCCGGCCGACACGGTGACCGGAGTCGGCGTCTCGTTTGTCGGCGGCGAATACCTGGTCGTGAATACGCAGAGTGCAAATCCCGCATTGGCGATGGCACTGCTGCGTCACTTGACACTGCCGGAGAATGACGGCAAATTCGCAGCGGCGACGGGGAGTTTTACGCCGGTGAATCGTTATTCCCCGTTGCCGTTAGACTCGGCGCTGGCGCCGGTTGCGGCGGTGTTTCAGCAGCAGCTGAAGGTATCGCGAGCGACGCCGGTGCACCCGGATTGGGTGGCGGTTGAGGAGATTCTGGAGCGGGGGCTTGAACAGGCAATTTTCAAGAAACTCTCCGCCGCCGAGGCGCTCGCGATGATCGACCGCGAATGCGGCGAGGTGTTGCAGCGTCGTTATGGCCGGTAATTCACGGAGTTTTCGCCGCACCGATCTGCTGTTTCTCTCGCCGTGGCTGGCGACGCTGCTGCTGTTCTGGCTCTTCCCGATCATCGCTTCGTTTGCCGTTTCGCTGACGGACTACCAACTCCTCTCGGGGAACTTCGCGTATGTCGGCTCGGAGAATTTCCGCCGGCTGTTTGCCGACGATGTCTTCCTGCGCGCGATCCTGAATACGGTGGTCTTCACGGTGGGCACGCTGCCGGTGACGACGGCGTGCGCGATTCTGCTGGCATTGTTTCTCAATGCCAACCTGCCGGCGCGGCGGTTCTTTCAATCGGTTTACTTTTTCCCATCGGTCGTCTCGCTGGTCGTGGTGGCGCTGATTTTCAGTTCGCTGTATGCGCGCGGCGGGTATATCCAGATGCTCGGCGAACTGGCCGGTTTGAGCGCGCCGGAACACGGTTTTCTCTTCTCGCAGATGACGGCGCTGCCGGCGATCATGGCGATGGATATCTGGATGTCGAGCGGTTACTACATGCTGTTGTTTCTGGCGGCACTGCAGTCGATTCCGCGCGAGCTGTACGACGCCGCCGCGCTGGAGGGGGCCTCGTGGTGGCAGCGGTTTCGGATTGTGACGTTGCCGCACCTCAAACCGATGCTCTTGTTCGTCGTGATTCTCAACACGATCAAGTCGTTTCAGATCTTCGTCGAGGTTTTCGTGATGACGAAAGGCGGACCGTTGAATTCGACGATGACGATCGTCTATTTCGTGTACGAGGAGGGGCTGCACAAGTTTAACATCGGATATGGCGCAGCAGCGGCCAATCTGCTCTTCGCGCTGATCGCGCTGATCGCCTGGCTGGAGTTGAAGTTGATCCGGGAGCGGACGGTGTAACGTGAAGCCTCAGCCCCTGAAGTCAACCCTGCGAATCCTGATCGCACTCGTGATTGCGGCGGTCTTCGTGGCGCCGTTCGTTTACATGCTGATCGGCTCATTCTCCACCGCGTTCACGTTAACGGGGACTCTCGACTGGAGCGCAATTACGTGGACGCTGACCAACTACGCGTTCCTCTTCTCGCAGTCGCAGTTGTACATCCCGCTGCTGAATTCCCTGCTGGTGGCGGCCGTGGTCACGCTGGGCAATTTGTTGTTTTGCACGCTGGCCGGCTATGTCTTGGCGCGGCGCGAGTTTCGCGGCCAGAAGCTGGTGATGTTGTCGGTGATCCTGGTGCTGATGATTCCGGCGCACGTGGTCATCATTCCGATGTATCTGCTTGCGAACTGGCTGGGGATTTTCGACACGTACCTGGCGTTGATCCTGCCGTTCCTCGTGTTGCCGCTGGGCGTGTTCATGATGCGGCAGTACATTTCCGCAATCCCGGCCGACATGGAAGAAGCGGCGCGGATCGAGGGCGCGAGCGAGTGGACGATCATCTGGCGGGTGGTGATGCCGCTGTGTCGACCGGCGCTGGCGGTGTTGGGCGTGCAGGTTTTTCTGGTCAACTGGAATTCCTTCATCTACCCCTTCATTCTGACGTCATCGGAGTCGATGCGCACCCTGCCGGTGGCGCTGGCGCTGTTACAGGGTTATCAGAGCATCAATCTGCCGCAGTTGTTTGCCGCCGCCACGATTTCGGCGTTACCGACGATGGTGCTGTTTGTGCTGTTTTCGCGCCGAATCACCGAGGGGATCATTGCCGGCGCATTGAAGGGCTGATCACTTCCCGATCGCGGCGCGCGCGCGTTCGCGTTCAATGAAATCGCAAATGCCGTCGGCGATGGCCTGCGCGATCCGGTGACGAAACGCCGTCGTCTGCAGGTCGATCTCATGCTCCGGCAGCATCATGAATGCGCACTCCACCAGAATTGACAGGTAGCCGGTGGGACGGATCACGGCGAAGTTGCCGTGCCAGAGGCCGTAGTCGTTGTAGCCGGTGGCGGCGACCATGCGGCGGTGAACCGTTTCGGCCAGTTCCATGGACTGCGGGTGATAATAGAAACACGAGGTGCCGTTGTTGGTGAAGGGATTGACGCCGTCGGGCAGGGCGTTGTTGTGCACCGAGACGAAGATATCGGCATTGAAGGCGTAGGCGCGCGGCGCCCGGTCGTGCAATGCCAAAGGCGTGTCGCCTTCGCGCGTCATCAGCACCGAGGCGCCTTTCTCGGTCAGGAGATTGCGCAGTTCCAGCGCGATTTGGAGATTGGCGTCCTTCTCCTTGAATCCGGTCGGTCCGATGGCGCCGGGATCGGGCGAATGGCCGGGATCGACAGCGATGCGCAACCCGCTGAGAGCGGTGTCCAAGTGGGGTCGGTCATCGAGTTTCAGGTTGAGTTGGGTTTGATCGTAGTGGCAGTCGTAGCCCCAGAGCGTGCGCGAGAGATCGATTGCGAGCTCGACGACGCCGGTTTGCGGTTGGTCGTACCGAATCGAGGCGATCAGGCTGTCGCTGGTGTCGTAACGCACCCAGTCGATATTGGAGGTGCAGTTGTAAACCCGCAGATACAGCCGATTGGCGAGGCGGTCGTATTCGACATCAAACGGCAGCTTGGCGCCCGGGTTGAGCGTGATAACTACGCCGCCGTCGGTCTTGCGAGTGCGGATCAGGCTGAATTCGCCGCCGGGAATACGGCTTCCCTCCGGAAGCAGTTTCAGGCTGGTGTCGGCGATCCAGACGTCCTGGCCTTCGACCAGGCGCGCGCGATACGAGTTATTGGCGAAGCCGGTGATGCGGAAGCGCAGGCCGCGCGGTTGAAACACGGAGAAGTAGCCCTTGCGCGGGCCAACGCGCAAGGTTTGCAGCGAGTCTTTCAATTCACCGACGACGACTTTGTTTTGGGGCCAGACGGTAAGAACGGCATCGCTTTCGCGCGTCACGCAACCGCAGGTCTCAAGCTGTCTCTTGAAGCCCCGCTCTTTGCTGTCGAGGTCTTTGAGCGGCCTGCGACAGAGGTAGTAAGTCACGGTGAGCGAGTCGCTGACGTGCCGACTTTGCAGCACACTGCTTCCGGTGAAGCTGCCCTTGACAAGCAGAGAATCCGGAACTTCGCCTTCGCCGAAGAGCGCCTGTGCCCAGTAGCTTTGCGGCGCCGGGGGAGATTCGGTCATTACGCTCAGTCTCTCGTCGTGCGAGAGGCGAAAATAGGCTTTCAAGCCGGGGGTGCCACGGAAGGCGAAATTGACGAGGTCGCCTTCCATCCAGGTTTGTCGGCCGCTCGGCACCAGGTAGCCGGGGACAATCACGGTCGACTCGGCCGGCGGTATGCGGTAGGGTTCGGGTACAATGATCGCTACCTCGTGCGTCTTCTTCTGGCCACCCAAGGCGGCTTCGAGCCGGAAGGTGAAGCGCCCCGAGGAAATCGGCAGGAAGGCCAGGAACGCGCCGTTGGAATAGACCGGAACCGAAGTGCCGTTGATCGTTAGCGTGGCGCCGGGGGTGACGTTGCCAAAGATGAACTGCGAATCGACTGCGGCGATGCGCTGGTTCTGGGTGGGGTAGATGACATCGATCTTAAGGGTAGGCTGCGTTTGCGCCGAGGTACCAGCCAGCCAGAGCAACGCGATGAGCGATGCAAGTCCGGCGATGCGTCGGGATGAAGAATGAGTTGCGATCGCCTTAGGCAAGAATGGTCTCCTCGCTGGCGATGCCGATGCCGCTGCCGCCCGGAAGCAGCAGCCGGTCGCATTCAAAATGCGCGCCCCAGAACGGGTCGTCTTCGGTCAACAGGATGGCATCGAGGTCGAAGTAGTCAAACAGCGACGCCAGGTGCAGGGCCGCGGTGATACCGATCGCTGATTCGATCATGCAGCCCAAGAGCAACTTGAGCCCGTGCGTGCGTGCCCGTTTCGCCATCTCGATGACTCGGGTGATGCCGCCGCACTTGGACAGCTTAAGGTTGATGCCGTCGCAGACGGAGCGGAAGGTCTCGATGTCGGCGATGGTCTTGATGGATTCGTCCAGAATCAGGGTACACTCCGCCCGGGTTT
Organism: Candidatus Zixiibacteriota bacterium; assembly: GCA_020853795.1. NCBI lineage: Bacteria > Pseudomonadati > Candidatus Zixiibacteriota > Candidatus Zixiibacteriota bacterium. Next base: position 26,407 of record JADYYF010000005.1, on the reverse strand, counting down.
TGATCTCGTCGAGATCGCGCAGTGCCGGTTGTGGCAGGGGCTGTTCATAGAAGTCGATCGGATAGCCGTTCAGGGCCTTGATGCGCGCGATGGCTTCCGATTTCGTCCAGCCGCCGTTGGCATCGAGCCGCAACCGTGCTTCGCGCAGTTTGAGCACTTCATCGACAAAGCGCAGATCATCCTTGAATCCGACTTTCAGCTTGAGGGCGCGAAACTCCCGAAATTCATCCATCTGCCGCTTCAGTTCGTCAGCGGAGCCGGGCGTGACCGTAGCCGAACTGGCGATTTCGCCGGGCGGATCCAGTTCGAGGAAGTGGTAGAGGGGGAGCTCGCGGCGGCGCGCGTCGTGATCGAGCAGGGCCATCTCGATGGCGCAGCGGCTGACGTTCAGGGACGGCGGGAGGACGGCGACCTGGCTTTCAAGCGAGGCGCGCGCGGGGCTGTCACCCAGCCGCCCCAGCAGGTCGTTTGTCAGTTGCAGACACTCGGCGCTGGGGACGCCGTAATGAATCGACGAGGAGCCCTCGCCGCGGCCGCTGCCATAGCGCGCGACCAGCGTCTGCTTGGTTTCCGCGCTCCCCTGCGACAGATTAAACGCCTTCTTCAATCGCAGCTGCACGAGGCGCAATTCCAACCGGGGATCAGCCAGCCGTGACCTCCTGCAGTAGTGTCAGCGACCTCGATTTGGTATCCAGGCGGGCGCGCGCGCCATACGGAATCGTGATCGACTTGTCGATGTGCCCGAACGGCACGCCGAACAAGATCGGGATTTCTTTGCGGAAAATCGTCCGCAGGCGATCGCAGATCAGGGAATTGGTCTTGCGCGCCGACAGCTTCGCTTCGGTTTCCCGCCAACTGATGTCGCCGACAATGACGCCCTTGACCCCGTAGAGGAGCCCGGCCAGTTTGAGGTGATGCAGGAAGCTGTCGATATGATCCACCGTCTCGTTGATATCCTCGAAGAAGAAGATCGCGTCATTCAGGCGCGGCAAGAAACCGGTACCGATTAATTGTACCAGCGAGAACAAATTGCCGCCGAGCAAAACGCCCTCGGCCTCGCCGTCGCTCAGCACCTCGATCCGGACCTTGCTCTTCTCCGGGATCAGGTCGATCCCGGTTGTTGGTTGCGTCAGAAGCGGCAGCAAACGGCTGAGCGCCGCAGAGTCAAGATTGATCGGCATCGGTCCGGAGAACGAAATCAGTTGCAGTTTCTGGTACAGGGCGGCCTGCAGGATCGTGATATCCGAGAAGCCGATCAGAGCCTTGGGGGAGCGCGCGGCAGCGTCGAAGTCAAGGGCGTTAAGAATACGCAGGCAGCCGTAGCCGCCACGACCGGCGATCAGGGCGTGAATGCGATCCGACCGCCACGCCTGGTTCAGTTCATCGGCCCGTTGTTCATCACTGCCGGCAAACCCGTCCGCCTCGCGCTCGAGCAGCCGGGAGCCTTCGATCGCAAAATGTGCCTCGAGAAGCGAGATGCCGTCGTTGTAATAGCGAACGCGGTTGCGGCTGCCCTTGAGCGGGCCGGCCGGGAAAATGACTTTCAGGCGGCTGCCCGGAATCAGTCGTTGCGGCAGAATCATGGTATCACCCGCCGAATGGTTGTGATTTTGTCAGCGAGATCGGCGCGGAAGTTTTCGCTGCCGGCCAGCAACGACTCGATCTGCACGCCAGCCCGCAAGCGGGAGGAATGCAGGATCTGTCCTTCGCCGAGATAGAGCGCAACGTGTCCCGGAAAGCAAACCAGATCGCCGGAGGCCGCCTCCGCCAGATTGACCTCGGTGCCAGTCGCAGCCTGATCCTTGCTGTCGCGCGGCAACACGATACCGCAGCGTCGATAGATGGCCTGCACCAGGCCGCTGCAATCGTAGCCGAACGACGAAGTACCGCCCCACAGGTACGGCACGGAAATCAACGATTGCGCTTCGCGGAGGGCTTCCGGCAGATCCACCTTGTCGGCCAGGCTCAAGCGACCAAAGACGAGATGCAGGTCGCGGCCATGGACGTCATAGAAAAGCTCGCCGCCGGCCGAGCGGAGCACGGCGCCGTAAGGCAGACTCAGGCGGCGTTTGTCGTCATTGCCGCTGAAGACAGCAATTTGCGATGTGACGACCGTCATATTCCCTGCCAAGATTGACTGAGGCTGCAAGTAGTCCGAAGCAATCCAGCCGGAGTAGCCGTCGTCGGCACGCGTCCGTACAAATTCATCTTGTTGTGCGAGGACTTCAACTGCGTGTCCGTAGAGCGCCTGGGATATTCGCTCGGCGCGATGCTGGGGCGCGGAACGCATATCCGCCACCGGGACCCGGACGACCAATTTCTCCATCGAGGGGAATTTGGCAAATCGCGCGAGTGGCTTCAACTAAAAGTCGCGAGTCGTTGGCGGCTATACAAAACCGGCGGAGACTGGTGTCTCCGCCGGTGGAAGGTGCGATACGAACGCGTCTTAGAACGCGAATTTAACCGTGAAATACTGGTTGTCGTCAAAGCCGTTGACGTCCACCTGTTGCCAGGAGTAGTCCAACGAGATATGCGACTCGCCCCAGTGGAGTTTCACGCCAGCACCGAATGAGCCGCCAAACGTGTAGTCATCCTGGCTGGATCCAACGAATCCGCCGCGCAGGAAGAACATGTCGTTATAGCTGTATTCGGCGCCGCCCTTGAACTCATCCTGCGAGAAGTTGTTCGCCTGGAAAGTGCCGGAAACTTCGAGATTGTTCATCTCGTTGGTTTCCAGGGCGTTCCATGCCACGCCGAATTGAATCGACGACGGCAGGTCGAACCCTTCGCTTTCGCTGCGCAGGGTTTTGTTGGCGGAGTTGGGATCGGTTCCGGGCGGCTGGGTCTTGATGTCAAACCCCGATCCGCTGAATTGCATCTGCGGTCCGAAGTTTTTCAAGACTACGCCGAACTTCAACGCGCGCCAATTGGGCACGTAGGTGAAGCCGAAATCGAAAGCCACGCCGCGAGCCTCAACGAGATCGATTTTCTCGTTGATGAAGTACCCGGTCGCGCCGAAGGAGACGCGGTCGGTGAACTGCCGGGCGTAGGTCAGACCGATCACAGAAAACGTCGGGCCAAAGGTTTCGCCCGCCGTTCCCTGGGGATCGCTGGCTGTAGTTTTCAAGATGTCACCAACCGAGAGCACCTTGACGGAGGCTCCGAGCGTGCCGAAGCCCTCGATGGTCGTCGCCATGGCGACGTATTCGAGGTTCATATCGGCGAAGTACTCGAGGTGCGAGAACATCGCCTCGGTGCCGCTCATGGAGGCGACCCCGGCCGGGTTCCAGTACAACGCTTCCGCGCCGCTGGCATTGGCGATCGCCGATCCCCCCAAGGCCGAACCGCGCGATCCGATCGGAATGCGCAGCTCTTGCGCGCCGGCAGTTCCGATTCGCTGCTCATTACCGGCGAGGAGCACAGCGCTCATAACCAGAAGCAGCGCCAACGAAAGCAAGAATATCTTCTTCATCGTTATCACTCCTCTCCTCTTAGTAAGTATCCAATTGTTCGACTTCGGGGAAGACCGCCATCTTGCCGAACTTGGTTCCCAAGCCGTCCGCTTCGACGACCCAAATGTAGATACCCGAGGCTACCCACAGACCCGACTCGGTTTTGAGATCCCAGCTGAATCGGGTGGAGTTATTCGCGGGTTTTACAATCGTGCGTACCAGGTCACCGGCGATGTTGTAAATGCAGAAGGTCATCTCCTTGCCTGGCGGCACGTTCTCGAAGTACATGATGCGATCGAACTGGTCGAGTTCTTCCGGATTGAAGGCGTAGTACGGATTCGGCCACACCCTGATGTCATCCAGACTCTGGCGGACGAAGGTGCCGTTGCCCTGATCGTACTTCGTCGTTTTGAAGGTGAAGCGATCGGCTGTCGTGTTCGCCTTATTGGTGAGAATGCGCACGACAGTTCCGGCCGGCGGATAACCTTCAACGTCGCCGGCAGCGCTATAGAAGCGGAAGCGGCGATAGCTCCAGAGCAGGACATCCGGGTCGTAGTTGCCGGCATTGTCGTTGGGGTCATTCCAGTTCACGTCATCATACGGAATCTCATGGAAGTAGATCCCGTCGCCCCAGTTGAATTCGCCAATCGGATCAGTGTCATCCAGCAACATGAACGACACGCGGCGGTCGTCGGAGGGGTCATTGACCGTATTGGAACCGATGTTCCAGAGTTCGATCGGAACCTTGAACGGATTGACGTAACCGTAATCCGCCGAACCATCGGGGCCAAACCAGTCGAAACAGCTCTCCGTCAGCCCGTCGACGATACGAATCTCGTAATCGTCGAGGGTCGGATACGACCAATTATAGCGCGGGAACGAGTGGTCGCCGAGATTGTCCATGTACCAATCGCCGGTAGAATTCAGCGAGAAGTTCACGTTATCGGGCGGGTCGACCACGGCGGTGCCATTGTGCACTTCGCGGACGCTCTTGACTCCGCGCGAGGGGCCCATGACGCGAATCATGAAGCCATCGACAATCGGGAACTCATAACCCGGCGTCTGATTGTCCTGGTTTTCGAGCAGGACCTCGCCGGAGGTTTTGTCGGTCAGATTCCAGGTGTCATCCTCGTTGAAAGTCACCTCGTAATCATGGCCGGTAATCGAATCGGGATAGATGTATTCGATGACCACCGAGCCGTCGGAATTGCCGATGTGTGTCGCGGTATCCGCATAGGTACCGGGCCAGGTCAGCGGCCGGACTTCGATCGGTCGGACAGGGCTCTCCAGCGACTCGGTAATGAAGCCGAGGAAGTTGCCGTTGGGGTCATTAAACGGTGTGATATTGCGCACATCGTAAGAATAGGATGTGACACCGAAATAGTATGGTCGGTTGTTGAGTAGAGGCACGCCATCGATCTGGCTGTTCGTCAGTCGGATCTGGAACTCCAGACCTGACTCCGAACCTTGCTGGATGATGACGCGCTGGATACCGCCGGCCTCGGGGTTGACCTGATCGTTGTAGATCAGGGCGACCGGGCAAGAGAGATCTTCACCACAGAGCGCTTCGCTCTCCAGATCGTAGGTCGCGAACTTCTTCCACGGTCCCTGCGGTCCTTCGCCCTGATAAAGATTGAATCCCTCGAAATGGAATTCCTGGTTCAGCGTCGCGTTGGAATCAACATCGCCGACCGGGAGATCGTCCCAAATCAATTCCACCGCGCCGTCCATCGGCCGCGCGTAGACATTCGGCGAGGGGGGCGGTGACGGGATATCGAAGTTCAGGTCGAACACGACCTGGGCCTGGCGATCCACTTCCTTCAACGCGATGATTGAATTGAGCGGATCGGCGCCTTGCGCCACGATCACTGCCGCGACCACTTCCTGCGTGTCGCCGGGAGCCATCGTGAATGGGCCAGCAGACATCATGAAGCGGCGGTCGGCGGCCGACGCGTCAACCCAGCCGGTCTGCGTCACCGGATCGCCGGAAACCGCAAACGTGGTGACCTCGCTGGTTGTCGGATTCACGGTCGGGATCATCGCCTGCGAATTCGGGTCTTTGGTCAGACCGCGCATGTACCCGTAGGTTTCGACGCGGCTGGCCGGGTCGGTACCGTTGATGTACTTGTTGAAAGAGTACATCGGCAGGTTGCGAAAGCCCTGACGCCACTTACCGTCAACGAGCGCCGAGTCGCCCTCGGACGGGACGATCGGGCCTTCGAAGAAGTCAAAGCCGACGGCCGGCGGTTTGGAGCCGTAGTCGGTGTCGCCGCCTTCGTTGTAGCAGTAGCCGAGAGAGACGGTGGTGTCGCAGCCGACAAGGTCGTCGGAGGCATCACCAAGGTCGGGGTCGGCCCAGAGCGCCACAAAAGTGGAGTCGAGAGTGTTGGTACCCTTGTTGATGATCTTGTACTTCAAGAACAGGGTGTTTCCCAGCGCACCGCCACGGGCAAAGCCGAAGGCCGACTGCTGGACTTCGATGCCCAGCGGCTGAGTGCCGGCTGCGTCATTGATGTGACCAGCCGCGTCGGCATCGTTAAATACCGACCAGCACATCTGGTCGCCGAGAATCTTGGGGTTGCCCTCTTCGTCCACGGGGGCGCCATCGGCCACCGGCCAATTCGCGTAGTCGGGATTGGATGCCGGAGTGTCGCCGCGTTCCACCTGATAGACTTTGAAATTAGCGTTGTCCGGCTGGTAGGTGCCGTCCTTCATGGGACCCGGCACGAACTCCGAGGAGTACTCGGCGATGGCGAGGCGAATATCACTACCCACCTTGGCGCCGATCCAGATACCGGCCGCGTAGATCACGGTCTTCTTCGTTCCGCGCGGGAAATAGAGACCGTCGGTTTTGCCCAGTACGTTGGCGTTGTCGTAGGCAAAGTTACCGTCGTTGTATACGAACATTTCCAGATTGTTCATATTCAAGCGGGTATCCGTGTCCTTGAACAACGCAGTCGACGGGGTCTGCCACTTCCCAGTGACGTTACTGACGCCCCACGCGAGCGTGGTCATCATCAGGAACATCATCAAGGAAATTAAGATCTTGGTTTTTTTCATCTGCTTCCTCCTGAAGCCTTCCTATGATAACTCGCCTTAGAAGTTCAGCCGCAAGCCCAAGCGGACCTGACGCGGCGTGTCATAGTTGCCGGGATTGGCCTGTTTGAAGTTGTACTTGTCAACTCCCTCCTGGCCGTAGGTCTCGGCGTAAGTCCGGCCCTCGGCGGTCGCCAGCCAACCGGTGTTGTCGGCGCGCCCGGTACCTTCGTAAACGTCGATCGCATTGTCGGTGTCAAAGACGTTGATCACCCAGAGATAGACATCCCAGTTCAGGCGAGCGACCTGGAAGCCCTTATTCGCCTTGATATCCAGGCGATAGGTCCACGGGCCTGAGCGCGAGTTGATCTTGCCCACGGGAGTCGGCGTAACCGACGCCAGCGAGATTTCGTTGTAGACCGCCATCGGGGTGTACGGCGTACCGGAGGCAGCGCGGAACACGAAGTTCAACCCGGCGTTTTCGAGCGGGTGAATCGTGCCCATCAGCGGCCCCTGATTTTCACCGGCGCGCACGTCGAGGATCGCGGTGATCTTGTGGCGCTGGTCGAAGTCGAGCGGCGAGATGCGGATCGGGCGCTCGGTGTTGGTCCAGGCGATGTTACCCTGCGAAGTCGCGTACGAGCCGGTGCCGGCGGCGTAAGACAACGAGTAGTTCAATTCGCCCTGGATCGAGCGGGTGCGACGCATCTTGAGCGCGACTTCCAGTCCCTTGACGGTGCCGAAGTCGGTGTTGCGATAAGTCGCGAACGCGTTTGGCGAGGACGGCTGATTAATGACCTGGGTCAGGCCCTTGAGGTCCTTGAAGTAGGCGGTGATGTTGAAGCTGGTGAAATCGCCTAACTGGTGCGCCATACCAACTTCATACGCCGTTGTCTCTTCCGGCTGCAGATTGGGATTACCAATCGCCGCATAATACGGGGCGTCCTTCACCATGCGCTGCAGGTACTGCGTACCGACGTAGAGGTACTGCAGTTCCGGGCGCTGGAAGAACTTGCCGTAATTCACGTGCAGGACGGTGCGGTCGGAGACCGGGAAGCCGATGCCGAGACGCGGCGAGAGCTTCTGCTCCGCCTTGGCCTTCTCGAAGTCGGAGTCGGTCAACTGCGTGGCGCCCTGGATCTCTTCCGGAGTATGCGCGGCCGGATTGGCCAGGATGTTATCCGGATCGAGCGGGCGCTCTTCGTTGCGCAGACGGTCGGTGTTGACGTTCAGGTAGTCGTAGCGCAGACCGGCGTTGACGACCAGGCCTTCCCACTCGAACTTATCCTGAAGATAGACCGCGAAGTTGTATGGCTTCTTGGCGCCGTCGGGGCCATTGTCGACGTTTTCCTGGCCGGTCTTGTCATAGCCGTAGAAATTGGCATCCTGCCAGGAAACGCGGTCGCGGTCCGCCGGATCGGCAATGGTCGTGTCGATACGGGTGGGATCGAGGTGGTTGTAATAGCGCAATTGGTGGCGTTCAAAATCGACGCCGAACTGCACTTCGTTGAATTCGTTGACCTGGCTGGTCATATCGAAGTTGAGGCCGATGTAGGACGAATGACGTTTCAGCACGTCTTCCCACACGTGACCTTCATCTTCCGGCGTGCTCAGATCATCGCCCGCCCAGAATAGCCGGGTATCATCAAAGGTCGGATTGCCGTCGGGACGCTGGTACGAATAGATGTCGGTCCAATGCGTGGCGTCACCGCGGAACCGCTTGGTGATGTAGTAGGTCCCGCCGAGTTCGAAGAAGGTTTTCTGGGTGATGTTGTTCGTCCACTTGGCGTAGTACGAGTAGTTTTCATCCAGATAGCGCGGCGCGTGAGTCCCATTGAAGTAGTAGTTCATGCGGAACTCGTTCCACTCCTCGTAAGATCCAAGGGTGCCGATGCGCAGGATGTTCTTCTGGTTGAGATCGTAGCGCACCTTGCCCTGCCAGGTCCAGCCGGACAGGTCGTTGTGCGGCAGCCGGCCACCGGCAGTTGCGCGGGGTGCGCGATCGCCGAGCCGGCGGCGTTCCATTGAAGCGAAGAAGCTCGCCTTATCGTTATTCGGCATGATCGGGCCATCGAGATTGAAGGCCAGAACATTGTAATTGAAGCGATTGTCCGATCCCATGAACTCGTCGGTGACCGCTTCAATCGCGCCGGAGTACTGCTTGGCGCCCTCCTTGGTCGTGACGTTGATCGCGCCCGAGGAAATCCAGCCGTATTCGGCGTTGAAACCGCCATTGGAGATCGAAATCTCCTCAATGGCGTTGTTGTTGATCGCGGTCGTCGACATGTTCGTCAGCGGATCCTGCTGGGAGAAACCGTCGACGAAATAGGCGACGTCGCCCTGCCGGCCACCGCGGATGTTCAACGCCGGCTGGTTGGAAGCCTCACGGCCACCGCGCGTACCGACGGCGGACGCTTCCACGTTTTCCGAGTAGGCGACGACGCCCGCCGACAGGCCGACGACATCGGTATAACCGCGCGTCGGCAGTTGTTGGATTTCATCGCCGCTGACGATTTTCAGCGACTTGGTTTGATCCAGAATCACCAGCGGACGTTCGGCGATCACGATTTGCGTCTGGCCGATGTCGAGCACCTTGGACGACAGTTGGAAATCCGCTGATGCCGTCAGATCGACGGAAACGGCAAGACCCTGCAGTTCGACCGGGGCATAGCCGATGATTTCGGCCTTGAGCGTGTAAGTTCCGACGGGAACGTTGAGGATGAAGTATCTCCCCTCCACATCCGTGAGCGCTCCCATGGTCGTGCCGTTGATCGTCACAGCGACACCCGGCAGCGGAGCGCCTGTTTCCTTATCCGTCACCTTGCCGGCGATTTTGCCGACCGTTGCAGCCATCGAGAAGCTGCAGAGCGCGAGGATCAGAAACAGAACCAGTGCTACTTTTGGTTTGAGTTTCAAAACCAAAACCTCCTGTTATAGATTTGAATTCGCATGCAAAAGTGCAGAGTTAACATACGGGTTCAATAGGATTCCTCCTCTGTGCTGATGATGGGTTTCACTTCCAAATCTCACTTGCCTCCAATTAAAATCAACGCGCGAAAGTCCTCATTGTGTATCCTGAAGTCCCTTTGATCTGCGGCGTTACCGTGCGGTGTATAGAGGCGGGGGCGTCTGCGTGTCGACGAATCCTTGCGGCGGCACGACAAACGTGATCTTCTCCGCCACTCCTTGCCGGAGACCATGAAACATCACGAGCTTATTCTTCTTTCGAAAAGTGCGTTGAAAAACGCAAAACTGTCAACATAAAACTTTTCGCTAACTACAAGAGAGATCAGCGCTTTGCTTAAGTGATCGGCGTTTCAGCTTGGGGCTTTAGGGGGCGGAAAGAGAAAATGGGAGAAAACTGAACAGCGTTATCGGCGGTGACTAACCTTTAGATCGCCAGCGGCTTTGTTCTATACAGGCGACGACTGTGCGGATTCTGAACGCAGCAGCCGACAAGGTTATGTTTCTAAGTGGTTCATTCTACCAGACTTAGAGTACCAGCGTGACCCCAAACACTTTCTCGATAGAATTTGATAACTGGTAGAAGACGCGACTGCGGTCGACCGCGGAACCAGCTACTTCGGTGAGGCTGGTCACAGAGTCGGGGGCGAAACCGCAGGGATTGATCAGTTGAAAATATGAGAGGTCGGTATCGAGATTAAGCGCCAGTCCGTGATAGCTAACCCAGCGTTTCACAGCGATACCGATAGCGCAGATCTTCTTGCCGCCGACCCAGACACCCGTTTTGCCGGCGATGCGCTCCCCTTCGATACTGTATTCCTTGAGAAAGAGAATCACGACTTCTTCAAGGTCGCGGAGGAACTTGTGCAAGTCGCGGCCGCGCTGTTCGAGGTTGACGATCGGATAGACAATTTGCTGTCCGGGGCCGTGGAAGGTGACATCGCCGCCGCGCTCGACCTCGTATTTGGCGACGCCGCGCTTTTGCAGTTCCTCATCCGAGGCCAGGATGTTGGCGACGTCGCTACCGCGGCCGACGGTGATGGTCGGGGGGTGGCTGGTGAAGATGAAAGTATCGGGCGCTTCACCGGCGATCACCCTGTCAACCATTTGCAGTTGCAGTTGGCGGGCTTTCTCGTAATCGGAAAGGCCGAGATCGAAGATGCGGGCCTGGGGTTTGGTCGTTGGAGTATGGGTCGTGTCGTTCATAAGTATTGGTGATACGTTCGATTCGCTGGTGATGGTGGTGGTTGTGTTTGGCGCGAGGCGAAGGATGGATGTGGCCTACGAAACGAGATTGCTTCGTCGCGGTCGAGGGCGGAGGACGGGTCGACGGAAGGGGCGCTCCTCGCAATGACACACGGCGGGAGTGTGGAGGAAGAGTATGCAGGTGTTGTGCGGGGGAACGAGGAATCCGACTCTCTGGCTCCCATTGTTAAGGGGGATTCGGGATCGGCGAGTGCGGTGGGTTGACAGAAAGTGCGGGTTGGTCGTGTTGGCCGGTTAGAGCGGCAGGTCGCCCCACGAAGTGCGCGAGAGTCGTGGATCGGTAGGGATCGATGGCGCTTCGCGGGAAGACCTGCCGCAACGACGATCCCTTGTTCATCTGGACGTGCCGGCGGTGGGGCACTGAATGAACCTGGATTCCCGCCTTCGCGGGAATGACGCGAGAGCTTTCGCGAGAATGACGCGAGCACGCAGCTCAGGAATTACGATGAGCTAAAGCAGCATCAGTTCCGGTTCTTCGATGTAGCCGATCAGTTTGCGCAGGAACTGCACGGCGTAGTGGCCGTCGATCAGGCGATGGTCGAAGGAGAGTCCGAAATTCATCATGTCGCGGATGACGATCTGGTTGTCGCGCACGACCGGGCGTTTTTGGATCGCGTGGATGCCGAGAATCGCCACTTGCGGCTGGCTGATGATCGGCGTCGAATTGAGCGCGCCATAACCGCCTGCATTGGTGAGCGAGAAGGTGCCGTCCTCGATATCCTGCGGCAGGAGGCGTTCGGCGCGAGCGCGATCGCCGAGGTCTTTCAGCTCTTTCATGATCTGAACCACGCCCTTCTGGTCGGCGGCCTTGATCACCGGCACGATCAGACCCGACTCGCGGGCGACGGCGATGCCGATGTTGAAGTAGTGCTTGACGATGATCTTGTCCTCGGTCATCGAGGCGTTCATCAGCGGGAAGTCTTTCAGGGCTTTGCAGGCGGCGGCCACGATAAACGGCATGTAAGTGATGCGGATGCCGTGCTCTTTTTCGAGGCGGTCGACGTTGCGGGCGCGGAACTCGACGAGGCGAGTGAAATCGCATTCATCGAAGGTCGTGACGTGCGGCGAAGTCTGTTTCGATTTCACCATATGGTCGGCGATCAGCTTGCGGACGCGCGGCAAGGGGATTTCCTCCACGCGCTTGCTGGTATCAAAGACCTGTTTGGGCGCGGCCGCCGGAGTGTAGGTCGCTGCCGGAGCTGCAGCAGCAGGAGCACCACCACCGCGCTGGGCGATGTAGTCCTCGACATCCTTTTGGGTCACGCGGCCGTCGGTGCCGGTACCGTGCAGTTGGGTGACGTCGATGCCGTGTTCCTTAATCAGCCGGCGCACAACGGGCGAGAGGCGCATTGGTCCAGCCGGAGCAGTTGCCACCGGGGCGTGAACCGCCACCGGCGCTGCGGGAGCAGCTTTGGCCGCCGCTTTGGGCGCAGCAGCCGCCGGAGCCGGCGCACTCGCTGTGGCGGCACCGGGTTTCTCACCGGGGGCACCGATAATGGCGATTTCTTTTCCGACAGGAACGATGTCGCCGACCTTGGCCTTAATCTCGAGGAGGACGCCGTCGGATTCGGCCGGCACCGAGACATTGACCTTGTCGGTGAGCAGTTCAACGATCGGCTGATCCTTCTTGATCGCCTGGCCGACTTCGACAAACCATTGATTGATAGTCCCTTCCACCACGGATTCACCCATTTGCGGGACTTTCAAGACATAAGCCATTATCGCAACTCCTTATCGCAAATAACTACATTCAGAATCAATTCGAGCGTCCCGCCCGATTTGCCGCCCCGTAAACAGCTTGAGATGATAACAGGATCATCCAGCGATGGCAAGCATTCTTTCCAAAGCTATGCGCGCGTTGTGCTTGACGTCGTCATAGACCGTCATCGGCTTCAAAGTCTCCAAGTGATCGAGCGTATAAGCCAGATCATTGAGCGTGGTGCGGTACATGTTCACGCACATGGCGCAAGTTTGTCCGGCCAATTCGAGAATTTTCTTATCGGTGTGAAGGTGCGCCAAGCGGTCGACCAGATTCAATTCGGTGCCGATGGCAATCACGCTTCCCGCCGGCTGTTCGGCGACATACTTGACGATGTGGCTGGTCGACCCGACTGAATCGGCCAGCGCAACCAGTTCTTCAGTGCATTCGGGATGCACGACGATCTTGATGCCCGGGTACTGAGCGCGCATTTCGGTGATGTGATGCGGCTGGAAGACGGAATGCACGTGGCAGTAGCCTTTCCAAGCGATCACTTTCGCGCGCTGGACGGCGGCAGTATCGCGCTTCCCTGCCGCGGCGTTAAAGTCCCAGACGAAGAACTGGTCTTTGGGAATGCCGTAGCGATTGGCGGTATTGCGGCCAAGGTGTTCATCGGGGAAGAAGAAAATCTTGTCGCCGCGCTGGAAGGCCCATTCGAACGCCTTATGCGCGTTGGACGAAGTGCAGATGACGCCGTCGTTTTTGCCGCAGAAGGCTTTGAGGTCGGCAGCGGAATTCATGTAAGAAATCGGGATAATCTTCGCACCCGGGAGAAGCGTCTGCAGTTCGTCCCAGGCGGCGTAGACCGAGTCGATCGCGGCCATGTCAGCCATCGGGCAGCCGGCGAGCGGATTCGGCAGAAAGACCTTCTGTTCCGGTCGCGCGAGAATGACGGCGGCCTCCGCCATGAAGTGGACGCCGCAGAACACGATGAACTCGGCTTCGACAGCGGCACCGATCTTGCACAGGCCATAGGAATCGCCCTGATGGTCGCCGAACTCGACCACAGCGCGGCGCTGATAATGGTGGGTCATGATTACCAAGCGCTTGCCGTATTCGGCCTTCATGGCGGTGATGCGCCGGCGGAGTTCATCGTCGCTCATGGCGCGATAAGTTTCCGGAGTGGTGCTGTAGGCGGCAGGCATCATCGTTGAATCTCGTTTCTCGTAGCGCAAACTAACTGAATCACACTCATGATACAACAGATACGAATCACTGCGCCGTGCTCTTTGCGGCAGCCGGTGAGCCAAAGATCGCCAAATCTATCCGCGACGACTAAGCCGAAGGCATTGCCGCGCCGATAAGAGGATTAAGATGGAGAGGAAATGACCCGCCCAATGACGGAAATCTATCGCAAAGAGTGCCCGTACTGCAAGGCTTGGATCAACCTCGATCAGCTGGTTAATGATCCGCAGGTGCGGTTGATCGGCATGACTTTTGCCGACGACTCGATCGAATGCGTTTACTATTTCTTCCAGCACGATTTGGTCGATTGCGGCACGAGCTTTGTGGTCAAAGCCGAGTTCTTCCTCGACTACATTGGCGAACCACTTCCGAGCCATAAGCTGACCAATCGGGACTGCTGCGAGCAGCACTGCGTCAACCTGAACGATTTGGCGGCTTGCGGCCAAGAGTGCTATTTTGCCCCTTTCCGACGCTTCATGCACCAGATGATCGCCGCGAAAGGTGGCGAGGTGTCCCAGCTCAAGCCGGTCACCGGCGCCCCGCGGCCGAAGAGCTTTGCCGTTTAGGCGGCGATGCTTAGAAGTGAATATCTTTGTGCCAGTTGGTCCCGTGCTTCTTGATTTCGGTTAGTTCCCGCTCCCATTTCACCCGACATTCCGCACAAATCATATTGTTGACGCGATTGGTGTAGCAGTTGCCGGTGCAGGAATACGTCTTCTTGCAGTAGGGACACTGGTGATAATGCAAAGCTTCAGTCAAGGTTTCCATCCTGTCGTAGTTGACACCGGCGCCGGCAATACGGACCCGGCGCTTGACGTTTACCTAACTACATACGTACACTATTTGTCTGATTGAGAGCAAGCGTAAACCGCGAACCTTTTTGGGATTGAGAGACTATCCATGCCCCACTATGTGATCATGTACCGTCCGCCGCGCGCGAGTTTTCCCAGCGATGCTACTGCCGAGGAAGGTGCTGCGGTTTCTCAGCATTTTGCCTACCTGACGGAGCTAATGAACCGCGGTATCTTGCTGATGGCAGGGCGTCGCGACGACGCCGAGTACGGTATTGCGATCATCGAATGCACCGATTTGTCCGCAGCACGTGAGATTGTGTCAGGCGATCCGGTGGTGCAGGCGGGCGTTTTCAGCGCGCGCGTGGATGATTTCAAGCTGGCGCTGTGGCGGAAGTAGCGCGGCGCTGGAATCTAATTCTTGCTCAGCAGCGCGTGCAGAGCCACGAGGCGCTCAGCCCAGAATCGTTTGGTGCGCGTGCGGGTTGAGGCGTTCGGCAATCGGCTGTGTTCGATCTGAACGAGGCATTTATTCTCCCCCTTCTCATAGAAATTGACCACGACCCGGCTATCTGGTCGGAGCCAAGCGATCCGGATGGTCTTGGCTTTTGATGCTGTGCTGATGCGCATCTCATCCTGTCCGAGCCAGCGGCCTCGGAGGCGAGAATCAACAAAGGCACGATACACCGACGACAACGGCAGAGAGAAGGTCTTGCTCGCATTTGCGGAGAAGCCGTCAGTTTTTTGCCCGACCGCCCGCATACCGCACTTCTGTTCATAGCCGACGGTGATCATCTGACACCACCAGGCGCTGAGGACATCACCGTAATTTGCCCGCAGCAACTTGGCAATGTCTTTGTGAGAGAGCTTACGAGCGCCGGCCCGGTCGAGGATACGTGTCCACTCATTCCAGCCGCGGCCGGTGGCTTTTTCGACTGCCGCCGTCGTAACTCCCGCATACTTTTCGGTAACAGTACCAGAACCGGTCGTTTTCATGAATCCTCTTTGGCGCCGGCGCGGCCAGGCGCAGATTTCAGTTCTCGTCAATGATGACATAATATAATCGCTTCGACTTTCACCGGGCAATCTCTATCTTTAGTGGTCAATTCGAGGAGAAGTCTGCTTATGCCCCATTACGTCGTGCTGATCAACTATTGTCGCCCCTTCGCCGAGTTTGAGGCAATCGTGCCGGACCACCGGGCTCATTTGCAGCGGGGCGTCGAGGCCGGTATCGTGTTGCTGTCGGGGCCGCAAAACCCGCGCACCGGCGGCGTGATCATCGCCCGTGCCGAATCGCGCGCGGCATTGGATCGATTTCTTGCCGACGACCCTTATCGGATTAACGGCGTGGCGGATTTTCAGCCGATCGAGTTCACTCCCGGCCGGCACCAGGCGTTCCTCGCCGAGTGGCTAGGGACAAATCCGCAGGTGTAGTCCCGGCGGTGTCAAAAAGGGCTTGGCGGTGAGGATTGTGCATCTCATCTTGCCGGTCGATTGAAGTGAATTCTGTGGAGGAATTGTCTGCTTGTATAAGCTCGTATTGCTTCGCCATGGCGAGTCGGTCTGGAACAAGGAGAATCGCTTCACCGGCTGGACTGACGTCGATCTCTCCGAACAGGGCCGCAAGGAAGCGCAGGAAGCGGCGATAACGCTGCGCGAGCGCGGCTACACGTTTGATCTGGCGTACACTTCCGTGTTGAAGCGCGCCATTCGCACGCTGTGGTACGTGATGGACGGGATGGATCTGATGTGGATTCCCGTGATCCGCAGTTGGCGGTTAAATGAACGGCACTACGGCGCGTTGCAGGGTCTCGACAAGGCTGAGATTGCCGCCAAGTACGGCGATGCGCAGGTGTTGATCTGGCGTCGGTCGTATGATGTGCCGCCGCCGGCGCTGGAGGAGAGCGACGAACGCCATCCCGGCCGCGATCCGCGCTATCGGGCGCTGACCCGGGAGCAATTGCCGCGGACCGAGTGTCTCAAGGATGCGGTCGCGCGCGTGCTGCCGTTCTGGCATGAGCAGATCGCACCGGCGATCAAGTCGGGTCAGCGCGTCTTAATTGCCGCCCACGGCAACAGCCTGCGCGCGCTGATCAAATATCTCGACAACGTTTCCGAGAAGGATATCATCGAACTCAATATTCCCACGGCGATTCCGCTGGTATACGAGTTGGATGCCGACCTCAAGCCGATCCAGCACTATTATCTGGCCGACCCTGAGAAGGTTCAGGCAGCCGTGGCGGCCGTGGCGGCGCAGGGCAAGGCCAAGAAGTAGCTCGCGGAAAGGAGACTCTGATGCCGTACTCGAAGTTTTCGTTGATGCCGAAGCTGCGGTTGCGGGAAGGCGATTGCCTGCTGTTGCCGTACCTTGACAGCGAGAAGGCGATGTATGTCAAATCGGCGCTGCCGAAGGAAATTCAGAAGATCGCGCACTCGCCGAAGGACGCCGGCGGCAATCTCACCCTCTGGCGCGGCAAGAGCGGCGGCCGGGACCTGCTGGTGCGCAGCGTGCGCCTCGACGCCAAATACTCGGACTCGCACCGCGAGCTGAAGAAGGCCGTCGCGGCGACGGTCGCAACGGCTGCGAAGGAAGGTTGCAGGCGGCTGGTGGTTTTGCTCAATACGCAGCACAGCGACTGGCTACTTGATGTGCATGAAGCCGCCTGGCTGGGCGCGTATTCGTTTGACCGCTACCTTTCCAAGAAAGCCAAGCCGATTCCGATCGTCGCGACCGGGCTGAACGCTACCGGCGCACTCGGTCGTCTGCTGCGCGAGCGGGAGGTGATCTTTGAGGCCACGAACATCGCGCGCGACTTGATGAACGAGCCGTCGAACGTCAAGAATCCGGTTACACTGGCGAAAGAATATGAGCGTTGGGCGCGCAAGTCGGGGCTGCGCGTCAAGGTCTGGGATGACCGGCGACTGGTGCGTGAGGGCTGCGGCGGGCTGCTGGGCGTCGGCATGGGCGCCAAGGCGAAGCCGCGAATGGTAATCGCCGAGTACGCACCGCGGGGCGCGCGCAAACATCTATGTCTGGTCGGCAAGGGGGTGACCTACGACACCGGCGGTTATGGCCTGAAGTCCGCGGCGTCGCAGATCGGCATGAAATACGACATGGGCGGATCGGCGACGATGTTCGGTGCGGCGACGGCGATTGCGCGGTTGCGTTTGCCGCTCAGAGTGACTGTTATCACGCCGCTGGCGGAAAACGACATTTCGGGCGAGGCCATCCACACGACCGCCGTGCTGACAACGCGTTCCGGCAAGACGATTGAAGTCGAGCACACCGACGCCGAGGGACGCATCATTCTCGCCGACGCGTTGACACTTGCGGGCGAGCGCAAGCCGGATTGGATCATTGATGCCGCCACGCTCACCGGCGCGTGCGTCGTGGCGCTGGGAGAAGAGATCGCCGGCGTTTTCGGCACCGACCCGAAGTTCACGCAGTCGTTGATTGCGGCGGGTCAGGCTGAGGGTGAGTTGTTCTGGGAGTTGCCGCTCCATCTGCCGCACAGCGAGAAAATCAAGACCACGATCGCCGACGTGAAGAATCGCGGCGATGCCTGGGGCGGCGCGGTAACGGCGGCCGTATTCCTGAAGCAATGGGTAGCCGATGACGCCAGGTGGGTGCACATCGACATGGCCGGTCCCGGCTGCAAGGAGGCCGCGCTCGACCATCTCGGCAAAGGCGCGAAAGGATTCGGCGTCAAAACGCTGGTGCGGCTCGCCCGCATCCTCTCCACTGGAAAGTAGTCCAACAAGGAGCGAGCAAAGCAAGACGGGCGGTCAAGTGACCGCCCGTCGGACATAAAAAGGAAGTGACACGGGTCTAATGGCCGGCGCCGGCCGCGGCCGGTTTGCCCAAGACGACCGGGACGGTGAAGTGCGTCGTCTGGTCGTCGCTGCATTCAAGGGTGAATGACTTTTCGAATGCGTTGGCTTTACACTTGGGATCGACCTGGACTTTGATAGCGGCGGTCTGATTCGGAGCGATGGGAGTGGACGGCAGGGTCACCTTGAGGAATCCCAGCGGCAGGCTGGCCATCTTGAGGGTCAACGGCTGGTCGGAGACGTTCTTTACAGCTATTGACAACTCCTTGGCCCTCTCCCCTTCCGCGATTTCGAGGCTCCACGGCGCCAATTGAATCGGCTTGGCGCTATCGGGAACAGTATTGAACTGCGCGCTGAACCGAAGCAGGAAGCTGCCGCGCTCGTCGTCGTTGCAGGTGACCGTAGCTGTTTTCTGCGTCTTGCCTCGATAGGCTTCGCTGGAGGTGAAGATCAGTTCGACGCCGGTCGAATCGCCGGGCGCCACAACTTCTTTTTCCAGCGGCGCCTTGGTGCAGCCGCATCCCGGCTTGATTCCGAGGATGCGCAGGGAGTCGGTGCCGGTGGATTTCATGTAGTAAGTATGGCTGACTTTTCCAACCTGGGGTATGATCCCGAAGTCGAAGGTCGTGGAGCTGATATCAAGCTTGGCGCCGGCAAACGCTGTGGTCAGGCTGCAAATCAGAAAGATCGAGGCTGCAAACAGAATTCTGCGATAGTTCAAGATTCCCTCCTTCCGGACGCGGCCGGCACAACGCGGTGATTGCTCACATCTCCATAACCAATAGCTGGTTATATCGTCATCTACAACAAATTACGCGCAAAGTTCCCGCGGCGATGGCAAAGCGCCAGCGGTCTCGTGGAGGGGTGTGTCGATTTTGATTCGGTATTAGTTGTGCGATTGGACGGCAATGCTTACCCTGCTGCTATTGAGTTGACCGATGACACTGGTTCCTTTGACCGACTCCCACATCACCGCGTGGCGCGAAGCTGTTGACCGCACCGGTATTTCTCCCTGTCCAACCGGCGGCCCCGAATATGCCGCGAGCATGGATGTCGCCTGGAATAACACGTTCATCTACAGCGCCGGCGACCTGTTCCTGCCGTTTTCACGGCGCAAAAGCACGCATATGGGATTGCTGACATCCGACCACTGGGTTGGCGTGCAGTATAACAGCTTCCTCGGTATCCCGAAAGTCACGGCCGATTGGCTGGACCGGCTAACAGAGCTGCCGCGCAATTGCGTGATCACGCTTCATGTCCCCAGCGCGGAATATGAACCCAACCGCGCGATGTTCGCCAAGCTCAACTACTATCAGTCGGGCGCCTACGATTTCCACAAGGCGGTGCTGGGGCCGACGTATGAGGACTGGTTCAACCAGAAGCCGGTTCAGCGCAACGTACTGCGGCGCGCCGCCAATGTCGGCATTGAGGTGAAATTCGGCGGCCGCGAGCAGTTGGAGAAGTTCTACGAAATCTATGAGCATTCGGTACGACGGTGGCAGGGTCGCGACCCGACCGCATCCTACCATCGTTTCGACCGCATCGAACGGCTCTTCCAATTCCCCGGATCGACAGCGGAAATTGCCGTGGGCTATTATCAGGGTGAGGCGATCTCGAGCGTCATTTTCGGCGGCTATCGGCGGACCGGCGCGTATTTGTTTGGCGGTTTCAAGTATGAATACCAGCAATTACGCGCCACGAATTATGTCCATGCCATGATTATCAAACGCCTGACTGAGCGCGGCATTCAGGAATACAGCCTGGGGATGAGCCTCGGCCGGTTCAACCTCGAGGGGTTTAAAGAGCGGCTCGGCGGCGTGCGCTATCGCTGTATCGTGCTGACGCGCCATCGTTTTCCGCGCCTCAAGAAGATCATCACGCAACTGCGTAAATCGCAATCCCCGACCCGCACTTCCGGCGAGGCCGCCGACCAGGGCGTCACGATCTGACCGGATAAGAAATCAGATTTTTCCGTTCGACCTACGCTAATTTGCCGCCCCGCTCCTCCGTATAGAATTCGGTACATTCAGAAAGAGACAGATGACGAAACCAATTCACGGCATTCACCACATCACTGCAATCTCCGCCGACCCGCAAGCCGGGATCAATTTCTACTCCGGCCTCCTCGGACTGCGGCTGGTCAAATTGACAGTCAATTTCGACGATCCCGGTACTTACCACCTGTATTTTGGCGATGCCCAGGGCAGCCCTGGATCGATCTTGACGTTTTTCCCCTATGTTGGTGCGCGACCCGGCAAGGTGGGCGAAGGCCAGGTTTCAGCTATCGCGTTCAGTATTGCCTCGTCGGCGGTGGAGTTCTGGGCGTTGCGCCTGGCCCGCGCGGGTATCAGCGCGATCGGCCCGATCGAGCGCAATGGTCGCGCCGTGATTGCGTTTGCCGATCCGGACGGCTTGCCGCTGGAGTTGGTCGCTGATGACTCCCGTGCCGGCAAGTACTGGGCGCCCGGCAAAATTCTTGCCGAGCATGCCATTCGCCGCTTCCATGGCGTGACCATGGCGATCACTAATCACGGCGAGACGGCGGAGTTGTTGAAGCGACATTTGGGTCTGAAGGAACTCGGCACGTCGGCGGATCGCGCCAGCTTCCGTGTCGGCGAGGGTGACAACGCGCAGTACGTAGATCTGCTCAAACCGCCCGCCGGCGCCAACGGACGCGGCGGATCCGGTACCGTGCACCATATCGCCTGGCGCTGCTACGATGCCGATCAGCCGGGATGGCGTTCGCGCATTGCCGAACTCGGCTACCAGGTAACGCCGATCGTCGACCGCAAGTATTTTCACTCGATTTACTTCCGCGAACCGGGCGGTGTGCTCTTCGAGATCGCCACTGACGAACCGGGTTTCACTGTTGATCAGACAGAGGAAGCGCTCGGCTCCAATCTTACTCTACCCGACTGGCTCGAAGGTAGCCGCGCGCAGATCGAACTGCGATTACCACCGGTGAAACTCCCCGCACTGACCTAAGACGATGCTGCAAGCCAACGATCTCGGATTTCAGTACGAATTTCTGCCGGCGCGCAGCCCCGATAACGATGTCACCTTGTTGGTGCTTCACGGCACCGGCGGCACGCAATACGATCTGATCCCTTTGGGCGAACGCCTATATCCGGCGGCAGCCATCCTCAGCCCACTGGGCAAAGTTTCCGAAAACGGGATGGCGCGTTTCTTCCGGCGGCTCTCTCCCGGGGTTTTCGATCTGGACGATTTGCGCTTCCGCACCAATGAGCTGGCTGATTTTGTGCGGCGCGCGGTGGCGACGCACCAACTGAACTCACACCGCGTCGTCGCAGCCGGTTACTCCAACGGCGCCAACATTGCCGCCAGTCTGCTGCTTCTGGCTCCCGACGTGCTCCGCTGCGCGGTCTTACTGCGGCCGATGGTGCCGCTGGTCCCCCAGAAGCTGCCTAACCTCGATGGCGTCCAGGTTTTCATCTCCGGCGGTCGTCACGATGAAATCGTGGCACCGGCGGAGGCGGTCCGGTTAGCGGAGCTGTTGCACGAGAGCGGCGCCACGGTGAGTATCCACTGGGCCGAAGCCGGGCATGGTTTGATTTCACAGGAGATTGCCGCCGCCCGCGACTGGCTCGCCGCGCATATCAAGTGCTCGGCGTCTTAGGGTTTCAGACCCCATCTGGCCAATTCTTCACGGAATGAAAAATCGGTCATGTCCATCTTGAGCGGCGTTATCGAGATGTAGCCCTCTTTCGTGGCCGAGTAGTCGGACAATTCGGCATCGCTCCATTCCGGCTCGCCGGCGATCCAGTAGTACTTTTCGCCGCGCGGGTCGATTTTCTCCACGACAATGTCGCGGTAGACGCGTTTGCCCAACCGTGTCGCCATGACTCCCTTGAAGCCGTCGGCCGGAGGGTTCGGCAGGTTGACATTCAGCAGCGTAAAATCGGGTAGCCCGCGCTCCAGCACCTTGGCTGTCAACTTGCGCGCAAAGCGTGCCATGACGACATAGTTGATGTTTTCAAACTCCACCGATGAGAAGGCGATCGACGGAATGCCCAGGATCGCGCCCTCAAAGGCTGCCGATACCGTCCCGGAGTAGGTGACATCATCACCCATGTTCGGTCCGCGATTGATGCCGGAGAGGATGATGTCGGGACGGCGATTATTGAGAATGCCGTACATCGCCACCATGACCGCATCGGTGGGCGTGCCGTCAACGGAATAGTAGTCGGGGCCGATGCGGTTGATCCGCAATGGCCGTTGCAGTGTCAGCGAGTGGCCGGCAGCCGACTGATTGATATGCGGGGCGACGACGAGTACCGAGCAGATCCTGGCGACCTCTTTGGCAAGGCGGCGCAGGCCTTCGGCCTCGTAACCGTCATCGTTCGTCAATAGGGCCAACATGAGTTTACCAAAATAGGGATCGCACCAGCATTTGCAAGAACCGAAGTGTGTCGCGCGCCGGGCGAATCGAGCTCGGGCTGTCGTTGTAGATAGTGCTGATGGGGATGCCCCGGACGCGGAATCCGGCGCGGACGGCACGGATCAGGAGTTCCGGTTCGAGGTCGTAGTGGGTCGACTGCAGGTTGATGCTGCGGAGCACGCGCGCGGGAATCAGCCGGAAACCGCACTGGCTGTCGCTGATCCGGGCCCCGGATACGACGGAGGCGACGAAGCTGGAGAGGGAGTTGGAAATCTTGCGCTCCAGCGGCATGCCGCTCCCTAATCGGCGCACGCCGATGAGGATCAGGTCATCCCAGAAATACTCGTCCAGGAAGCGCTGGATTTCCTCCGGCGCATGCTGCAAGTCGGCATCGAGCGTGATGACCGCGTCGAAGCCGTGCTCGAGGGCGTAGGTGAAGCCGGTTCTCAGCGCCGCGCCCTTGCCGCGATTGGTCTCGTGGCTGAGCACGGTCGCACCGTGCCAACGCGCGACGTCGCCGGAATTGTCAGTGGAACCATCATCAACGACGATGACGGAGAGATGCGGGTACGAGGTGTGAATCGCCTCGATCAGCGGCGAGAGCATGCCGGCGGCATTGAAGGCCGGAATGACGGCGGCGATTTTTTGCATTGGGAGATGATAATCGACGCGGCCGGAGGCGCAACAGCGCAGTTGGGAAATAATGATTGTCTACATAGTAGTGTTTCTGCGACGGCCGGGAGAATTCCTTGCGGCCGCCCGCGATTCTTCGTATCACAGAGTACGAATCCGCCCGCTGTGGGCGTATTTAACGGGAGAGACTGTGACTCAACGCGCGATCTTGTTCGACTTCTGGCAAACCCTTTTTTCCGACTGGAAGGAGCGGGAGACTCTTGCCGCCCGCAAGCAGTTCATGCTTCGGTTCCTGGCTGAGCGCGGCCACGACGGCCACGTCGCGCTGGATGCCGCTTTTGAGTCCTCCCGCCCGTGGTTCACGAATATCTACCTCAACGAGCAGCGCACCCCTTTGGTTGATGAGCGACTGGCGTGGGTGTTGAACCACTGCAATATCAGACTCGGCCCCGCCGAACTGGAGAGTCTGGCGCACGATTTCGCCGAGATGGGCTTGATGCTCGATCCAACGCTGGCGCCAAATGCTGCACCGATGTTGGCCGAGCTGGCGCGCGAGTTCAAGCTCGGCATTGTCTCCGACACCGGCTATACGCCGGGACGAATCTTGCGGCGGCACATGGCGAAGCACGGTGTTCTGGAATATTTCTCCGCGTTTTCGTTTTCGGATGAAACCGGGCGCGCCAAGCCGCATGCTGTGCAGTTCCAGAATGTGCTGCAACGTCTTCAGGTCGAGCCGGCGAACGCTGTTCACTGCGGCGATCTGCCGACGCACGATGTGCGCGGCGCCAAGGCGCTGGGCCTGACTGCGGTGCTCTATACCGGCTTCCACGCCGAGGCGGCCGACGGCAATCCGCCCGATTACGTGATCAGCGACTGGTCGGAACTCCCCGGCGTTGTTGAGCGAGTTTTTTCTTGAATGCCCCCGAGATTCTGCTAACGTTTTCAGCGCGCAACCACGACCGCGATCGACGCGCGCAGGCGATTGAGCGAGATAGCAGGCATGACTTCTTACCGACTTCCTGATTTCAGTTTCGCATGGCACCATTTTCTGCGCCGCCCGTGGAAATTGCGCTGGAGCCTGCGTACGATTCCGGCGCACTATGGTCCCGAATTCGCCGACTACTATGTGATGCTCGGCCAATCGCTGCACTGGCCGGCGGAGCGAATTGAGCAGTATCAATGGCAGCAGGTGAAGTCGCTCATTGCGCACGCCTTGCGCACGGTGCCGTTTTACCAGCGTTGGAGCGCCGAGCATCAGGCTACGGCGGAGGACTTCCGCAGTTGGGGCGATTTCCGCAAGCTGCCGATTATCAACCGCACGCACCTCGACGAAAACCTGCCCGATTTCACCTCATCGGAATATGCCCGGCATCGGGGCGCCCCGGCACAGACGTCGGGATCGACCGGCCGACTGCTGAAGTTCTATCGGTCCTGGAATACCGAAGCCATGCGGCGGGCGGTGCAGTGGCGGCATTTCAACCAGATCGGCTACGAATTCAAGCAGCGCCGCGTCTCACTCAACGTGCCTTTTGTCGGCGAGGAGGCGGACCTGCTGTATCGATACGACCCGATCGAAAATCTGGTCGCATTCAACGGCCGCTTCCTGCACGAGGAGAGCGTCGAGGCCATCGGCGCAGTGATCAGACGTTTTCAGCCGCGGATGTTCTATGCTCACCCGTCAGCGCTGGCAGCGCTGGCGACGGCGATGCGCAAGGCCAACTTGCTGCCGTTGAACATCCCCCTGGTGTATGTCTACTCCGAGGTGATCAGCGCCGCTCAACTTGAGTTGCTACGGCGATGGATCGGGCCGAACGTCCATGACCACTACGGCAATCGCGAGAATTCGGTCAGCGCGTCGCAATTGGCGTGCGGTCGCTACCACATCAACTCCGAGTTTGTCTACAATGAACTGGCGCCCAGTTCAGAGCAGTTTGCCGGCCGGCCGCTGGGCCGGGTACTGGGCACCAACCTCGTCAATTACGCGATGCCGCTGTTGCGCTATGACTGTCGCGATCTGGCGATTGAGATCCGTCCCTGTGACCGCTGCCGCAACGCGCATTCGACAATCGAATTCGTCGGCGGCCGCGACAAGAACTTCCTGATCTCGCGGCACGGGCTCGTGCACTGCCAGTATGACGATATCCTTCACAAGCAGGGGATTGCGATGCCGGAGGATATTCAAGTCGAGCAAATCGACCTCGATACGCTCGTCCTTCGCATGGTGCCTGGCGCACTGTATGAGCGCGAGCGCGACGAGCCGATCCTGGTGGAGCAGTTGCGGGAAGCGACCAAGGACTGGTTTGCGATCCGCGTCGAGTATGTCGATCGCATCCCGCCGACGTCCGGCTTCAAGAAGTCGAAGGTCGTGTCGCGGCTGGGCGAGGCGGCGATCACCGAGAGCGCATGAACCTGATCGAATTGGCCAAGCGTTCAGTGCGCTGGCGTCACCAAGTGACGCCGATTCCGTTTGCCTACGGCCGCGACTTCCGGCGCCAATTCGGATTCCTCAGACATTCGCTGTTGTACGGTGACGAACAACTCCAGGACTACGTCTGGGAGCGCTTATCGGCGGTGATCGCGTTCGCCTACAACGAGACCGCTTACTATCGACGCACTCTCGGCGCTGCCGGCTGTGAGCCGGGCGATATCAAGACGCCCGCCGATTTCGCCAAGTTGCCGACCACCAATCGCGCCGTCGTGCGCGAATTTCTTGAGGAGATGAAGCCGCGCAGCTTTGCGCAGACGCGCCCGATCCTGACCGTCACCTCCGGAACCACCGGCTTTCCGCTGACGCTTTATCGCAGCGCCCGGCACGAATCGCTGCGCAAGGCGGTGGTTTGGCGGCACTACAACGCCCTCGGCTATCGTTTCAAGGACCGGCGCGTAACATTGGGACGCCCGCTCGATTTCCCGCAGAAACATCATTACACGCACCTGGACCTGTTGGAAGCCAACCTCTGGCTGAATACGTTTCATCTGAATCCCCAGGATTTCCGACATATTTATGAGGCGGCGGCGGCGTACAAGCCACGCATGATTGTCGGGCATCCGTCGGCGCTGTATTCGTTCTGCCTGCAATCGGAGAAGTCGG
>JADYYF010000004.1 GCA_020853795.1 Candidatus Zixiibacteriota bacterium | reverse complement strand
ATGACTGGTTCGACTGGTAGACTCTGGGCCACGGGATTTCCGCCATCGGCTGCTCGGTGACCTGGCCCAAAACCCGGGCGCCCGGTTCCTCGATCACCTCTTTGCCGATCACATTCCCGAGAACGATTCCGGTGCGCGTGATGCGGACCGTGCCGGTTGTCGTCACGGAGCCATCCACCAGTCCTTTGATCGTGACGTTTCCGCCGATGGCAACGACCTCCCCCATCACGTGCTCATCCTCCTCCACCGTGACGGACGACCCCACTTTCCGGATGCTCGTGATCTGCACGTTATAGTCGTCCGGGTTGAAGTCTTCACCCAGCGGCAGCGGCGGCACGGGTGTCCCCGGCAGGTCGCCGTATTCGTCACTGGCACCGGCCGGGACCATGGTTTCATTACCTGCCGAATCGGTGAGGATGATGCCCCGATCGTCGATTTGAATCTCATAGAAGACCTTGCCGCGATAGTCCGGCCGCTCGCGCTGCGCCTGCACTGCCGGCGGAATCAACGCTGCCAGCGCCACTAAGGCAATGATCGTGATATAGCAAGCTCGGCGAAGCATCTTCAGTAATCCGGTTAGAATTCCTCGAGCACGATATCGCCGGAGGTGGAGCTCAGGTCGATCGGAATGCCGCCACCTCCGAGTTTTCCTTCGATCTTCTTACGATTGACCGACCGCACTTCCAGCGCCAGATCGGTGTCGATTGAGCCCGACAGGGTCTCAATCCGGACGTCTCCCTTCACTTCGGCCGGCGCTTTGACCCGAATATCCCCCGAGATTGTTTCGATCTCATAACGGCGCCCCTTGGCGAACTCCGATAACACCTCAACATTGCCGGAGGTCGTCGAAATCTGCAGACCGCCTTCACGCTGATCGACCGTGATGTCCCCGGAAGTCGCCTTCACCTCGATATCCCCCGAACACTTCTCGGCCCGGACGATTCCGGAGGTCTTGGTGATGGACAGCGTGCCGGTCAGCCAGAGGATCTCCGTGTCGCCGGAGGTTGCCTGCAGGTTGATGTTGCCGGTGATATTCTCACAGCGCGCGTTCGATGAGGTTGCCTTCACTTCAACGTTGCCCCGGACTTCCTGCAGCATCAAATCGCCAGAGGTAGTTTCGACGTCACAATCACCGGTGACTCCGACAATCCGTACATTACCTGAAGTTGCGCTCACCTCGAACACACCCTCGACGGCGTTGATCTCGATGTCACCCGAGGTCGACGTCGCCCGTAGGTCAACCGTCGTGGGCACTTCAATCTCATAATTGACCTGTCGGGAAGAGGTGGAGCCGATGCCGAACAACTGCTCGAAGAAGCCCCGCCCTCGCTGCGAGTAACGTGTGTCAATGTCGATCCGGTTGTCGGCGGCGTCGATGTCAACCTCTATCAAGTCTTCCCGCTCTTCTGCTTCCTCGCGCGAAGAGGCGTCCAGAATCTTGGTGATGTGCACGATAACTTTGTCACCGGAGGTCTTGGTGATGGTGAGATTACCCGAAGTATTGGTGACCGTCAGTTTGAAACCTGCCTGTACCGGGTACTCGCGGGAGTCTTCAAACCGATACTCTTTGGCACTTGCCGCCGTCGTCATGAGCAACCCGGTCAGCAGCAGGAACATCGTGGTCTGCAAGCGCGAACACATTTTCATTCCCTCCAATTCAGCGGACACCCTTGAGCTTCTTCTTCAGAAGCTCGCGCGCCCGGAAAATCCGGGCTTTCACCGTGCCGACCGGCAACTTGAGGATTTGCGCGATTTCCTCGTACGATTGATCGTCACGATGGCGGTAGAGAATCACCTCCCGATACTTATCCGGCAGCGAGTCAATCGCTTCCTGGATCGAGATCTGCCGCTGCTTCTCCCACAGCGTCTCTTCCGGGTTGTACGAGGTGTCGGGAAGGTCGATTTCGACGGTGCCGTCGTGCGTTTCTACCGGCTTATCGAGACTTAAAGCCTCAATTTTCTTCTTCCGGATCGCATCGATGGCGCAGTTGGCCGCGATCTTGTACAGCCAGGTCGAGAATCGGAACTCCGACCGATAGGTTCCCAGCGAATGAAACGCCCGCATGAAGGTCTCCTGAACCAAGTCTTCCGTCTCGTCACGATTCCGCACGATTTTCAGGATAATCTGGAAAATCGCCCGTTGGTGACGGTTCAGGAGGGTCTTATAGGCGGTCTGGTCGCCGGCAAGTGCCTTGCCGATCAGCAGTTCGTCCGGTTCCTGCACCAGTTCAACCTAACTCTTAGATACGCCTTCAGTAACATTGTGTTTCAAGCCGGCCGGAAAGATAGCCGCGAACATGGGCAAAACCAAAAGGTTTTATGGTCGCCTCCGCTTCTTAGACGTGCACGTTCACGCAACGGCTTAACGGCTTAAAGAGTCGTCGACTCTGCGATCAACGAGCGCTCTCGCTTAAACCACTTCTACTTGCGTGTGATACGCTTGATGCAACTTTCCCGCAATCTATGGGTGACAACCCCACATTTTTCTTGATCGGTGTCTAGACGACCACACTCCGGCCCCGCCGTAACTCGTTACTACACAGCACAAGCGAGTTGGCGGCGTTTCAGTTCGGAACCTCAACAGTTACGGCACTAATTTTGCACAAGAAGCCCTCAGGCCGGGATGGGACTAAAGAATGACACGGGTGGCAGCCGAAACACAGCAACCATCGAACGAGCACGGTGGAGGATAACACCATGGCGAAAAAGCGTAAATCGGCGTACAAAATCCCGAAGAAAACCTGCTGGCATCTCTATTCCCTGCAGACCCTTAGCGGCGACAAGTTTGTTAAGGTCGTCAACAAGATTCTCCGTCACGAATGGCAGGTCATTAAATAGAAGCCGGGGCTTTGCTGATCGGGAACCACCAGAGCGCCTCCCCGTATAAGTTCAGTCGTTGAATTTTTCTCTCAATTTTTCGGTTTGAAACCCGATGAAATGGGTAGAGAGTTCAGACCGAAAAAAACTTGACAACCGTGTTGAACCGGCCTATCTTCGGCGGAAATTTCTGGGGGTCTACTACGGGCTGGAAGCACGACGTGTGGGAAGTTCTTTAGGGATGAAGAAAAAGCTATCGGTTTTCATAGTTCCAGATTCGGGGCAAGTTAGGCAATTCTCATTATCGCGCACGGTAATCGTTATTGCCGCCAGCGCGATCTTCACTTACTCGATTTTGACCATGCTCCTCTCCTACGGATTCTTCTCGAATCGTATTGAGGCACATAAGGTTGAGTCACTGCAGAAGGAAAACGAATTCCTCAGCGCCAAGCTGGTCGGCATTAACGAATCGATCGAGATGCTGCAGTCGGAAATCGCCTCACTGACCGAGAAGGAAAAGGCAATCCGTACCATATTCGAACTACCCGAAATCGACCCGCAACAGCGGGAACTGGGTATCGGGGGACCGAACATCTTGCCGATTGAAGAGGAGTTGGCTCCGAGCCGCTCCAGCGCTTACCAGACGGAAGCCGAAGTCGACCGCCTGGTCGCCCTCACCAACTTCGAAAAGGACCAGTTCAATTTCGTATACGAAGCCCTGCAGAGAAAGAAATCTGATCTTGACCATACACCGTCAATCATGCCGGCACAGGGCTACCTGATGCGCGGCTACGGCCAGAAACGTGATCCTTTCACCGGTCAGATCAAACTTCATTCGGGCCTCGACATCTCCAACCAAATTGGAACGCATGTCGTTGCCACCGCCAACGGTACAGTCGAGAGAGTCGAGTATACCAACGGCCTCGGCAAAACCGTAGTGATTGACCACGGAAATGGCTATAAGACGGTCTACGGACATCTTTCCGAATATCGGGCGCGAGTAGGTCAGTACATCGCTCGCGGTCAGCTTATCGCGTTAATGGGCAACACCGGATACTCCACCGGTCCTCACGTCCATTACGAAGTGATCCGGGATGGTGTGGCAGTGAACCCGATGGGCTTCATCATTACCTACGCTGGTAACTTCTAAATCTACCAATAACTTAGCTGCCTTAGCCCGAGCCTACTTTTGCGTTTCTCGCTTCCAATAAAGAAACATGATCGTTGTGGTCGTGTTTTAGTATTCATGTGGCGAGTCTGCAGTAGTTGCAAATAAGCGATTGCCAAAGGGGATTTAGGCAGTAGATTATAGAAAATAGCAAATAAGATCAACGCCGTTTTCGTAGCGATATTTTGTTTCAAAGTTGGAACCTCCCCGCTATGATTCCGTTACAAGGTATATAAAAGATCGTGTTTGACGGTCTACGATGGACACGTACACGAATCCGAGGTTAACGCAATGAAGATAAAGAAGAACAAAGACTACATCGCCGAGCCGGACGAACTCGAACTGGATGATTCCGTCGCCGCCGAGTCGCTCGACCCGGCGGATCAGAGCGAAGCCGAGACGGTCGCTCTGATCAAGCGGATCCAGGGCGGCGAGCAGGCCGCTTTCGGCAAGCTGATGAAGAAGTACAAGAACCAGGTCGCTGGCATCGCCTACCGCATGGTCGGCGACTATGACGAAGCCAAGGACATTTCGCAGATGGTATTCGTTAAGACGGCCCGCAATCTCGACCGCTTCGACACCACCAAGAAGTTCTCAACCTGGCTGTATCGGATCACGGTCAATGCCGCGATCGATTATATCCGCAAACAAAAGAAGCATCGGCATGAGACAATTGAGAACTATTCGGATTCGATTGAGACTCACGCCGACACGCCCGATATGAGCCTGTATCGCAAGAATATCAAGGAGTGTATTCTGCAGGCGGCTGACGCGCTCAACGACAAGCAGAAGGCGGCGTTTGTCCTGCGCGACATCGATGGCCACGAGATCGAGGAAGTATCCGAGATCCTCGGCATGCCGGAGGCCACTGTACGCTGGTACCTCCATCGCGCTCGTCTGCGGCTGCGCAAGGAATTGCTGCGCAAGTACCCCTCATTCGTTGAGAAGATGGGTGTCGTGCTGGAAGCGCCGAGCCGCGCGTTCTAAGATTCCGTTTTCTTTTCATATTAACCTCCCGAGAGACCGGCGCGCTGCCTGACCGCAGCGCGCCGGTGCGCATTTAGTGAATCGCCGCCGCGATTTCTCCCTCGACTTCGCCTGTTGTTTTAGTTGACAATTTTAGTCGACTATCTTTGCTTGCGTCTGTAACTAACCTGTCAGTTGGAAAAAACGCGCGCAGAGATTCTGCATTAATGGTCGCGTTCATCGCGGGAGGAGAAATCATGAAGTCTACTCTATCGCTTCTTTTCGTTCTGTTGCTTGGATTGGCTGCCGCACTGCAGCTTCGGGGGGAAGTGCCCATCACCGACAAGCTCAACGTTGCCGCCGACTTGCGCTATGGACTCAGTTATATCAACGACCTTACGGACAACTTGCCCTATACCGATCATGATCTGCGCACGCGGATGCTATTCAATCTGCGCCCGGGTGAGAAAGAACGCGCTCGCATCGAACTCTCCGATTGGCGTACGCTCGGCGGCTCATCCTCCGGTTCGGGGATCCAGCTCCTGCAGGCAACGATGACTGTCGATGATTGCCTCTTCAAGAACTTCGGCGGGAATATCGGGCGCATGCGCTATGTCGTCGGCAACGAGCGCATCATCGGCGACGACAACTGGTACGAGGGGCGCGCCTTCGACGGCGCCGCGTTTTATCTCGGCGATGTCGAGGTCTTCCGCCAGAATGATCCGACCCTGTCGGCTCAGTACGGCCACGGCGACTATGGCGGGATTATTACCTATCATCGCCTACGCCGCGAGGAAGCCGCCGCGACAAAGATGACCGAGCGCGGCATCACCGGGGAATTTCTGGCGTTCAAAATCGACGAGAATGATTCGTTTGAAGATGACGATCACGATTTCATGGGCGTCAACCTGCACCTGCCAAAGTATGGCTTGATGCCGTTCATTTACTACGATCGCATGAACAACTGGGTCGGCGACCACCGGCGCTTGCACCTCTACACTCCCGGCGTCTACTTTAACCAGGTTTTCGGCAACGGCACCAAGTATGTGCTGGAAGGCAACGGCGCCTTTCAGACCGGCAAGGCGCGCATAGCGCCCGGCGACGCCAACGAGCTCGACCTGTCCGCCTACCTAATCCAGGCCGACTTCGGCGCGTACTTCATGAACTACGAGCGGCCCCTGATGGTGGGCGGTGGGATTGACATCACCTCGGGCGATGATGACTTCAATGACAACGATTGGAACGTCTGGACCAATCAGCTCTATTCGCCGCATCCCTTCCGCGGCTTAGTCGATTACTTCACAGAGCAACCGCCGGTGGGGTTCAATGACTTCTACGGCCGCATCGGCTACTTCCCGAGCGACGAGGTCCAAATTGGTTTTGACGCACACCTGTTTCGCTCGAACAAGGAGTTCCAATCAGCGACCAATTTCGACGAAGACACCAAGTCGGTCGGAACCGAATTCGATTTCTACGGATCGGCGCGACTGCACGAGAACATCGACTATCGCTTTGAGTTGGGAATCTTCAAGCCCAGCGAGAAGTTCGCCGGCGAGGACACCAATTCGCACCTGCGCGGCGTGTTTCGGATTCGCTATCGACTCTAGCGTTGTTGGGCGCGGTTATCAGTCGGTCGCGGAAAGTGTGACCGCCTACTGCCCGCGTTCGTTTTTCATGTTCTCGATCGCGATCACGGCATCGGTCGAGGGCAAGATGATCTTT
Source organism: Candidatus Zixiibacteriota bacterium (assembly GCA_020853795.1). Taxonomy (NCBI): domain Bacteria; kingdom Pseudomonadati; phylum Candidatus Zixiibacteriota; species Candidatus Zixiibacteriota bacterium. The sequence continues at coordinate 40,270 of JADYYF010000004.1, read as the reverse complement.
GCCATCGAGTGCTCGAGAGCGTCATCCACCGTCTCGATCGGCACCAACTCGAGTCCGGCGATTACTTCCTTTGGCACTTCCACCAGATCTTTCACATTGCCGACCGGGAACAGCACTTTCTTGATTCCGGCGCGAAAGGCCGCCAGAGTTTTCTCCTTGAGGCCCCCGATCGGGAGCACTTTGCCCTGCAGTGTCACCTCGCCGGTCATTGCAACTGTGTGGTATACCGGCTGCTCCGTGAACAGTGAGATCAGCGCCACGGTCACCGCGACACCGGCGGAAGGGCCGTCTTTGGGAATCGCGCCCTCGGGAAAGTGAATGTGAACGTCGGACTGCTCGAACATCGTCGGCTCAATTCCCAATTCCGGCGCGCGCGAGCGCACATAGGAATACGCCGCCTCGACTGATTCCTCCATCACCTCGCCAAGCTGGCCGGTGACCATCACCTTGCCGGTGCCCTTCATCCGCAGCGTCTCGATGAACAAAATGTCCCCGCCGATCGGCGTCCAGGCCAGGCCGGTGACAACGCCGACCTCGGGCTGGCGGTTGGCGACGTCGGGAATAATCAGCGCCGGGCCGAGAAACTCCTCGACCTGCGGCGAGTCGATTACAAGCTTGGTCGCCTTGCCCTCGAGAATTCGCACGATGCTCTTGCGGCAGAGCGAAGAGATGTTGCGCTCGAGATTGCGCACACCGGCTTCATAAGTGTAGCCGCTAATCACTGCTTGCAGCGCGGCATCGGTCATTTCGAATTCGCCTTCACGCAGGCCGGTGGCTTTCATCTGGCGGGTGATCAGATACTTCCGCGCGATCTGCACCTTCTCCATCATGGTGTAGCCGGTGATTTCAATCACTTCCATGCGGTCGCGCAGCGGCCCCGGGATCATGTCGATCATATTGGCCGTCGTGATGAAAAAGACCTTGCTGAGATCGAAGGGCAAATCAAGGTAGAGGTCGCGAAAAGTGTCATTCTGCTCGGGATCGAGAACCTCCAACATTGCTGATGAGGGGTCGCCACGAAAGTCGGAACCCATCTTGTCGATCTCGTCGATCATGAATAGCGGATTATTGACCCCGCAGTTGCGCATTTCCTGGATAATCTTGCCCGGCAGTGCGCCGATGTAGGTGCGGCGATGGCCGCGGATTTCCGCCTCATCGCGCATACCGCCCACCGAGATGCGAACAAACTTCCGGTTGAGCGCCCGTGCAATCGACCGGCCGAGCGAAGTCTTGCCGACCCCGGGCGGACCGGCGAAGCAGAGGATTGGCCCATGGGGATCTTCGCGGCGATGACGCGTCGCCAGAAACTCAAGAATGCGCTCTTTCACCTTTTCGAGGCCATAATGGTCATCCTCGAGAATCGAGCGCGCCGTCGTGATGTTCAAATTGTCGGTGGACGACTTGCTCCAGGGCAGATCGACAACCCAGTCGAGGTATGTATGGATCACGTTGTATTCCGGCGACATCGCATTGACTTCGGCCAATCTCTGCAGTTCGCGGTCCGCCGCCTTGCGGGCATGCTCCGGCAGACCGGCAACGGCTATGCGATTGCGCAGTTCGATCACTTGGGTGTCAGTATCGCCGTCGTCCCCCAGCGCCTTCTTGATGGCGGCCAATTGTTGGCGGAGGTAGTACTCGCGCTGTGATTTCTCGACGTCGACCTTGACCTGCCCTTCGACCTCCAGGGACACTTGCAGTCGCTGCAGTTCGGCGGTCATGAGCTTGATCAGGCGATTGTAGCGCTCGCCCAGCTCGACGGCGGAGACCAGGTACTGCTTCTCGCCCAGACCGAACGCCAGGTAGCTGGAAAGCAGATCCGCCATGCGGCCGGCATCCTCGGCATTTACTCGCATGATTTGCACCATTTCGCGCGGATAGCGATTGTCGAGCATCGTCATCTGCTGGAACAGCGCCAGCGCCTCTGCCTGCTGTTTGCGGACTGCCTCGCTAACTTCCTGCTCGTCCTGCGGCAGGCAAGTGATCTTGGCTCGCAGAAACGGGTCAAGCTGCGTCAGCTTGTTCAGTCTGATCCGGCGCAGTCCCTGAATGACCAGCTGATAGGTATCATTGGGAATTTTGACTTTCGAGACGATGCGCACGGCGACGCCGATATCGTGCACGTCCTCGAGTTTCTCGGCGATCGTGACGCCCTTCTTGGTGATGGCGGTGGCGATGATCTCATTCTCGTCGCCGTCAAGTTCGAGCAGCGCAATCGAGCGGGGGATGCGCACCTGCAGTGAGACTACGGCCGAGGGAAAGATCGCGGCCGAGATCAAGGGCAACAACGGCAGTTCTTCCGGAATTTCACAACCGATGATATCGTGGTATTCTTTCATCTCTGCATCCACCTTCCGTTGACGTCGCCTTCATCATAATCATCGACCGGCACGGCAGGCAAGGTGAATTGTCGGCGTCACGGCCCCCAAAACTTAACGCCCCTGCCGCTTGTGCAGCAGGGGCGTATGAGTCTGATCGATGGAATCGATCTTAGAGCGCGAAAGACAAGGAAATGCGGTGATTTTCGCCGAGGAAAGTCTCGGTTTCGGTCACATACGCATAGTCAATCGAATAACGCTTCGCTACGGTCAGTCCCGCGCCGATGGAGAAATTACCATCGGAGACGCCGCCCCGGATCGCGCCGAAATAGTTATCAGCGAACTGATAATCGTATTCGGAACCGAGATACAGGGTGACATCGTCACGGTGCTGCACCTTCTGGATGTCGCCAGCCACGGTGAAACCGCCGAACGCCATCGCCGCAACGCCCACACGGAACGTCACCGGCACGGCATCCCGGCCAACCTTGGTGCCCAGATCGCGAGCGCTCATCGCCAAAAAGACGTTGTCGCTCACCATATACTTCGCACCTGCGTCGAAACCGACGCCGGTATTCGAGTAGTCGGCGATCTTCTGATAGGCCACCTTGAACGTCGCGCCGACCGCGAGGTTATTCAGCTTGTTACCATAGCTGAACAGGAACCCGTGGTCGTCGACGTTGTAGGTCGAACCCGAGGGGCCGCTGACGTCAGCACCCGGGATTTCATCCATCCCGAGGTTGACCCACGAGAAGCCGGCCCAACCGGCTGTCCCAAAGTTGTAGGCCAGAGCGGCGTACATGTACTGCCGATCGAGCCGCATGTTGTCGGATAACATCGCCGTCAGGCTAAACTTCTCCACCGAGGTCAGCCCAGCCGGATTCCAGTAACCGGCCGAGGCATCATCGGCAACCGCCGTATAGGCGTTGCCCATGGCCAAAGCGCGGGCACTGACACCCGTACGGAATACCGGGAAGGCGCCATTGTCGTCGGCGATCGCGGTGCCGCTGACTCCCAGCAGGAGCGTGAAAAGCAGACTAGCGAAGATCACAACTTTTTTTGAATGAGTTCTCATGTCGAGATCTTTCTCCTAATCATTTTGTTTCTTGGTTCTGGGAGGGAGTCCCGGGTCAGCGGGACTCCCCAAAACGTCTTCCCTACTTCTCCACCACACCAAAGCGGATGATCGTGCGGGCCGAACTGGCGCGCGACTGAGCCGTCACTTCTGCGAAGTAACCGCCCTGAGCGACCATCGTACCGCCGTCGGTCTTGCCGTCCCAGCTGATGGCATGCGCGCCAGCACCAAGGCTACCGGCATTCATCGACTTGAGCAGCTCACCGCCCATATTGAAGATGCGGATCGTAACGTTCTCGGCTGCTTTCTCCAGCGTCACGTGGAAAGCAAAGCTCTCCTTCGCCGGATCAAACGGGCTCGGACCGGCCCAGCCATCATGAATGTCGCCATCGACGAAGGTACCGACGCGCGAGCCAAAGTAGCTGCTCTCGCGACCGGTGTTGTCGGTGACGCGGATTTCATAACTGGCCCCACCCGGGCAGTAGTACAGCGTCGCGCCGTTGCCGGTCGTCGCGAGATACCACTCGCCGGCCGCATCGACTTCGCTCGCTGAGCCTACCGGGTTGCCCAGCAGGTCGCCGCCCTCGTAAATCTCGACTTCATCGATACCCGAACCGTCGTCCGCAATCTGGAAGACCAACGGGCAGGCATCGGCGTCACCCTGCAGGGTGATCGTCGCGCCTTCACGGTCGACCACGAAGAACTGGACGTGCGGATTGGTGTTGTTGCCAACGCAATCCTCGACGCCGTCGCTGGCTCCGTAGTAGTAATCGAAGTTGCTCCACGCCGACGGATCACCACAGTTGCCGTAGTAGCAGTAGTAGTAGTAATCCTCGTCGTAGGTGAAGTCGTTCTTGTACGTACCGTCAAAGACCACGACGTACAAGCCACGCTCGTCGTCGAGATCATAGGTCGTCGGAATGATGACCGTTCTGCCGTCCTCCTGCAGGTAATCCTGAATTTGGGCCGGGAAGAAGGTCTGGATGTACGCCATGCGTTCCTTCGGCGTCGCACCGTCGTTGCCGCCGTCGGTGGTGTCCATCTTGGTGACGAAGTAGACGTCGACGAACACTTCGTTCCAATCGACTCCGGAGCCTTCATCATTGATGGTGAAGGTGATCGTCGGATTCGCGGTGACGAAGCCGTTCGGGAAGTCGACATCCGGTGCGGTGCAGTCAACCGTGAAGTTGTCACGGATGTACTGCGGACGCGCCTGTTCGTCTTCGACACGGATATAGAACTGGTGGTTGCCACACGGGATCGGCGGATAATCGGACTCACTATCAAAGTCGCCCGAATCCGGTCCGTCGTAGTCGCCATAGTAGTTGCGGCTGATGTGCAACTGCGCCGAGACTTCATCGACGAAGAACGACCACTGCGGCGATCCTTCATCGAGAGCCGTCGTCGGGGCCTCGCCAGTCTTCGGCTGAGTCATGTCACCCTGGTAGCCGCGCGCGAAGATGCGCACACCGTCCAGGTAGACTTCCAGCGTGTTCCAGTTGATCTGGTACTGCCACGGTTCGACGAACTGGTACCAGACATCCGGATATCCGCTGGTGTACGGATCGCAGTACGGCACCATCTGCATACGCGTGACCAAACCCTGGCCATCGTACTTGGTGCGCTTCACGACCGAGTACCAAGCATCATCATAGTCGCCGTCGCCGAAGCAGGTGACCGCGAACTGCACCCAGTTCTGGCCGCCTTCGGTGTAGAAGCCGCGGACGGTCGACGGGAAGTAGATGTTCTCCGGATGCCAACTACCTTCGCCATCCCACCAACCCACGGTCAGTGATTCGGCCGGAGTGGTTTCGGTGTTGTCGTACTGCATCGTGATGATGGCGTACTGCTGATCGTCGCCGCAACCGTAGTCGAGGCAGGACGGATCAGAGATGTACGTCATCATGCCGTTGTTGTCACCCACCGGCGTCAGCAACCAGTCTTCCCAGACGCTCGGACGAGCAATCTTGGATTTCCAGATCGCGATCGAGTTGGAGTAGGTCTCGGTGTAGTCGGTCCACTCTGCCGGGATATCAACAGTGACATCCTCGAAGGTGACCGGTCCACCGGTACCGAAGTCGCGGGTGACCCAGAAGGTCGCGTAATCCTGCATGGTCGACCAACCGGTGGTGCCGGTGTAGTCCATGAAGTAGACGTGGCCTTCGCCAAAACCGTCGTCCACCAGCGCGTCAAAGTAGAACGAGCCGGAGTAGCGGTTCACGCCACCCTGCTGGTTCAACGCGTGGAAGCCAACGAGGTCGTATTCAAAGAATTCGCCCGGAATGTTGTAGGACACGGCAATCGCCCACGGCATGCCGTAAGTCGACCCCAGCGTCGCCAGACCTTCAAGGTTGTCGCAACCATTTTCGAGATTACGCTCGATGCTGCCCGGGCCGAAGTTGGCCGGGTTGCTGGTCGCCGTGCACATTCCGTTCGCAACGCTCACCGACAGGATCGGCGACAGCGACTCATCGTAGCCGTTGCCGTTGTCAGCCAGCATTCTCAGATCATAATTGCCGTCAGCCGGCGCCCAGTCAGTGGTGTAGATCGCCCACTGTCTCGGCGTGTAGCTGCCGTCCGGATTCAGCAGGTATTCATAGGTCCGCTGCTGGGCAATGCCCATAGCGACCCACGCACCGCCACCTTGGCGATACTGGAAGACCACGCTCGAACCGTACTCGGTGACACCGAAGACCTGGCCGCGCCAGCAGCCGGCCACCAGCGCCAGCGACGGATCGCCTTCGTAAATCACGAAGTAGACCGTCACGGTGCTGTAATTGCAGCCAACCGCATCATAGACTGAGAAGTCGTACTGATATTCACCGGCGCTCAATCCGCTGATATCCCAATCGACCGTGAAGTAACCTTCATCGTCGGTGGTAATCGGCGTGCACACCTGGTCGGCGCAAATCATCGCGACGCCCGAGTTGTAAATCGGCGACGGACCCCACTCGGAAGCGTTGTCCCGGGCGCGGAACGTGAAGGTCAGCTTCTGCGTACCCTTCTTGAAGGACGGATACGGATCGTTGTGCTGCTCAATGTCGAAGGTGTTGACACCGTCGGAAACCGTGACCGCACGAGCATCCGGAGCGGTCTGGTCGTAGAACAGCGTGATCGGATCGGAATAGGTATTCTGACCCGCTTCGTTCTGGACGTAAGCCCGGAACTGGTAGAAACCTTCGCTGCCGAAACCTTCGTACGTCTGAAGTTCCATGCACCACGGCGCTTCACGATCCGGATTCTGGTAGAAGTTGTACCATTCATCCGACCAGAAGGGCTTGTACTGGAACTGGACGTAGTCAATCGGCGCGCCGCTGTTCTGGTTGACGGTAGCACAGAAGTACTCGCCGCCGCAGAAGAAGCCGCCGTTGGCCGGTTCGGTCAGCACGATGCTCGGCTGGTTGCAATTGACATGCACCAGGATCGCACCGTCTTCCGGATCGGTCAGGTTGTCGGCAATATCGCAGACTTCCGCACCGATGTAGTAGTCACCGTTCGGCGGGTTGTTCAGTGCGATATTCCAGGTCGCGCCCCACTGCGGGGACGACAATGACTCGTCATCGACAAACGGACTCACTTCGGCAATCTTCACCTTCGGACCGCCGGCCGCCGGCCAGTAGTACCAGGTCACCTTCTTGAGGTCATGACCGTTGAAGATACCGAGGTTCAGATCAACCTCGCCGCAGACATACGAGCCAGCACCCGGATCGGTGATCAGGACGTTGGCCGGAGTCGTGTCGAGGAAGTAAACATCAATGTAGTCCGAAGAGTACTGGCCGAGCTTATCATACATGCGGGCTTCGAGCTCGCAATCATAATAGTCGTTGGCCACATCTTCGGCATCCAGGACGCCCATGGCGAACGGATCGAAGGTGATTTCCCACCAGTTGCCAGCATCCGTGCCGTTGCCGACAAAGGTGCCGCACAGGTAGTATTCAACCTTCTCAACTTCGCAGGTGTCGTCTTCCGGAATCGTAATGGTCTGGACGCGGATGGTCTCGCCCATCTTGGCATACACGTCGCCCGAGCCGTTCAGCTCGCCCGACGGGTTGGTCCAAGTGCGGGTTTCCTCACCTGTCGTTTCAAACAGCGAAACGGCCGGATCCGGAGCGCCGCAATCCTTGTACATGATCATGCCGGCGCCCATTGCCATGGCGTCATCGAACGTGTAATCGTCGAAGTAGCCATCGCCATCCATGTCGAGCATGGTGTTGCCGGCCGCATCCCGCACCGCGACGCGAATGCGATAGTCATAACCGCAATCGAGGCCGCTGATATCCCACGTACGGGTCCAGATCGAATTGTTGTTAGCCGGATTACCGCGGCCGATCCAATTCCAGAAGTCGCGAATGTCGACAACTTCCGGATCACCCGCCCGCTGGTAGAAGAAGATGACATCGGTAATGTCAATGCCGTCGAGATTGGTCAACTCGGCGACCAGATCCACCGATTCAAGGTTGGATCCGACGCGCCACTTCACATCCTGACCGGCGCAGCCATAGATGTCCTGATCCTTGATGGACAGGGTCATCTCCGGCGCCGTGCCGTCAAGGCACACACGCACGAGCGGCGTCTGATAGGAGTTGTTGACCTGATCCCAAACGATCGCGTACAACCAGACATAACCTTCGCTCATCGCGGAGTTGTCCCAGTAGATCGTCGTGTAGTCTTCGCCTCCGAAGACTTCTTCACCGATCTTCGTGCCCGGCACGGTGCCGTCTAACGTGTAGAACACTTCCGCGCGAACGGCGTCGTCGCCGTCATACGCGTTGGGGTTGATCTCAACCGTGATTCCGACCTCTTCGCCCGCCGGGCGAACGATCGGGATACACTGGTAAGCATCCGGATAGGTGATCATTGCCGCCGGAGCAATCAGATCCGGCACGCACAGATTCACGCTGGTCTCGCAGTAGTTGCCGCTGCGCTCGTCGGTGATCTCCACCCACATCATGTTGCTCAGCGGGCCGCCCACCGTCTTCGGCCAATCGAGGGCCGAGAAGTTGAAGGTGTACGGCAGCGACGCACTCTCGGCGTACTCGATGCGCGTCTTGATGTTATCGTACTGCACCCAGACATCGACGGTGTAGAAGTTGCCGGCATCCGGGTTCACGATCGTGACCACCGCTTCGTTCAGATCGTCGCGCGTGACATTAAAGCCGCACGGCGTCTGCGGCGCAAACGCGCCGTTGATCGTGGCCACATCGCACACCAACGCGATCGGATTCCAGGTGAATTCGAAGTAACCGCAAGCGGCTTCCGCATCCGCCAGGCTGAGTTCGTTGCCGACCTCATCCACGCCGATGATCAGAAGTTCGTAGGTACCCGCGGTGTTCGGATCGCTACCCAGGTTGATGGTTTGCTGGAAGGTCTGGCCATCCTGGGTCATCGGCGTCGAAATCGGGTAGTTGTACCACGGACCCGGATTGCCGTCGCCCTGATCCTTCAGCCGGTAAACGGCATAAGCAGCGCCGTTCAAAATGTCGGCGTCAGGCGAGACGGCGGTGATGGTCAGCGTATTGTTCGGACCGTAGTTGCCGCCGGTATTCGGGAAGACCACGCACGCCGTCGGGGCCTGCGCATCCGGAATACCTTCGTAAATCGACTGGTTAAACTCGTAGTTACCGCAGTCGTCACGCGTCCGAATCGAGAAACGATAGGTCGTACCGTGAGTCAGCGGGCCCGAGTACCAGTAGTTGTAGGTCGGGTCGCCGAACTCGTTATTGAAGGTCGTACCGAAGACATTGTCGTAGTTGATGTCGGCGCCGACGGAGTCGACGTAGACATAGAACTGATTGGCGTCACCCGCCTGCGACGGGGCACTGCGCGGCCAGCGGAGAGCCAGCTCGCCACCCGGCATGCGGATAACTTCCACATCGTCCTGCACGATCGGCGTCGGACGGCGCGAATCCAGCGGCACATAAGCCGTGCCGGCCGTATTCAGCAGCAGGTCGGTCTGCGTGCTGTCGATATTGCCGGCGTCGTCTTCAAAGTAGATCCACACGCGATAGATCGCATCGGTCGGATCACTATTGACATCCTTCGCCTGCAGGCTCGGCGGATCGTCACCCGGATCATCGGCGGTGCCGATGGTCCAATCCAACGCCCAGACGTTGCTGCCTTCGTCGGTCAGCGCCTGGGTCGCCGTGCCGCCCAGACCACCTTCGAAGAAGTTGGCCCAGACATTGACGATGTCGTCAGTGCCGGTGACATCGATTTCCACGCGGACTTCATCACCAAGGTTGGTGCAGCCGGTGTTGTCGTTGTCAGCCAGGGTGATGTAGTTATTGTCGGCAAAGCCCGGGGACTCGATGTCGAGAGCCGGCAGGAAGTCGATGGTATCAACGACCGTATTGCACGCGTTGTCCGTCACCCAGATCGCGGCCACTTTCGCCGTGTCCGCGCCTTCCGGCAAGTCTTTGCCGAGGTTGTCGGTTAATTCAAAAGTCAGACGCCAGACACCGGCGCCGGTCGTGACTTCAGCCAGATTCTCGGAAGTCGCACCCGCGACGAAGCGCGAGACGTCGGCAACGACTTCGGCAACTTCAAAGAAGCCGCTGGAAGACGTGTAAACCCACAGCACCAGCCAATCGCCGATGGCGGCGTTGTCGGCCGGGCCGACAACGTTCTGCCAGATGGCGAACTTTGCCGAGTCGACAACGGGATTCACATTGTCAATTCCGGTTGAGTTGAAGACAACGGTGTCTTCGTCGGAATTGCCGTAAATGTCGGTCATCGTGGCGATCACTCCGAACGGCGGAACGAAATCCAGCGCGCCGGCAGTGATTTCAACCGTATCGCGCCAGTCGAACGTCGAGGAGCGGTACGGGACATTGTGCGTCGCCGACAAACCAAAAGCGCTCAGATCAACCGTAACGCCCGTGGTATCGACGTCTTCACCCGGATTGTAGACCCGGATGTAAAGGAAATCACCAATATTGAACACCTCAGGACCGCAGTCATAGGTGTCCAGGTGAGTGGCCGAGAAATTGAAATCGATAGTCAGGTCAAAAGTGCCAGTGTAGGGGCCAGTGCAATTCAGGGCGTCAAAGCCCGGATTGTGACCGTAACCAGCACTGCCCGCCGTCCCATCGCTATGGGTGTTGGCGAGACTGTAGAGACCATTTTCGTCTCGGAGATCAACACCATCCGGCAGAATGGACAACTCCAGGCCGGTGCCGTCGTAGGTGGCGGCATTCGCCACGGCCTGAGCGGTGTTGATCGTCACCTTGAAGATCAGCGAATCCCCGTCAGCAACCGGAATCGCCAGCCCGGTGATATAGAGAAGGCTGTCCTCCTCGAAAGAGCTGGTAATCGGCACAGTTGTGACCGGGGTTTCGGTGGCTCCCGTCTTCTTGACGACGGTGAGGCTACTGACAGCAAACTCTGCCTCGATACAGCTCTTCAGCCTCAGGGCGACGAGCGTATCGTTGTCGACCAGGTAGGTGACTCCGTCTCCTTCCAGCGTTCCTCTCAGAAGAGTCACGTTGGCGGAGGTCGAGCCCACCGTCACCGCTGGAGCATCTTCGACGTCAAAGGTTTGCGCGAATAATGCAGAAGTGGCGGCCATCGACAACGCCAAGGTCAGAACAACTGTCAGCACAAACAGATTTCGAACAGATTTCATTCGACAATCCTTTGCTACTCGTTGTTTATCCGTTTTCCAATTCACATCGTTTTCGGCATTGAATCGCATCAGCTTCAATACCCTCCTTTCCAATCCTCACCGCGAGGGCTCAGATCTTCCATGAACAGACTCCTTACTCTTAAAATTTGACAGTTTATTGCAATTCGTCTTGATTCCACCGTTAGCTGATCATGCAATATGATCATCCCCCCTTCCGCCCACGTTCGCTTGCATCCCATACATTTCGAAAATCGCTTTCTTCCCTGTCAGCCGGGAAAAGAAAAAATCCCAACAGTCTCTTTTCCCTGAGGCTTTGGTTAGCAGCTCTGCTGTTTGCTTGAGACCTTGCTTACGGCTTTCTGCCTTTCTTAACCGTGCGCTAGTCTGGAAAACAGGGGAAAGACCTCCCCCGCCCGAGTAAGTCCGGCAATTAAGCAAATTTCTGAACGCGAGCAAGTGAATTTTTGCACGTTCATAATCTGCTCGGAAAAATTTCGGGTCAACGTACTTCCTTTGACCAGGACTGTCAAGAAAAAACTTTGCTTCACTTTCACTTACCAGAGTTTGACACCTCAGATTTTCGCGCGGTTGCGCGTCCAACTTTGATGTCGTTGGGGCTCCGCAAGTGCATCGCGTTTCGACCTTGCTTCTATCGGCAACCTGTTTCAGAATTTTACAGCGCCGGAGGAAATATTCGGTCCTGTGACCCCAATTCGCTGCAAATGAAAACATCCGACTGCCGGAAAATGAAACGGCGTCGCCGTGCGGAATTCGGCCGCGACGTCCCCTCGCCCCTTCCAGCGCGATGCAAACTCCGAGCGCGTGCGACTGCGTCGACTCAATAGCCGACTTCAGCCGACGCTGGCTGAACGGGTCTGAAATTGTCACTTTCCTCCGCAAATAAACCAAAAGCATCGTCTGCGTTCGGCAGACTGCGCTATATTTCCGCAGCGGGGGAGTTTCAATCAACAAAAACTTTAGAAAAGTTCGCGAATGTTATATCCGCTTTCGTGTTAATCGCTTGGACAACGAAATTGTTTAGCGCGGCAAACTCTCATAAATCTGTCGATAACTGGAATACCGTTCGAGAAAAATTACACCTTCAGTAACCGCCTGTTGCACAGCACATTCCGGCTCATGAAGGTGCGAACACCGCCGAAACCGACAGCGGTCGCGAAAGGCCACAAACTCGGGAAAGTGCTCCTGCAGTTCGTCGCGCTCCAAGTCCCAGATGCCCAAGATCTTTAACCCCGGTGTGTCCGCCACAAAGCCGCCTCCGTGCAACGGATACAGCTCCACGTTAGTCGTGGTGTGGATGCCTTTATTCGTTGCGCGCGACACTTCGCCGGTGCGAATCTTAAGTCCCGGTTGAATTAGATTGAGCAGCGACGACTTGCCGGTCCCGGAGTGTCCCACAAAGATTGACTCGCGATCAGCAAGCAGCGCTCGCAACTCTTCAGCTCCGAGATTGTCAACGCACGAAGTTGTCACCAGCGGCATACCCACACTCTGATAGATGGTTTTCATACGTGACAGATCGACCTGATGTTCCAGGTCGATCTTGTTAATCACCACTACCGGTCGCAACCCGCCTTTGAAGGCCGCCACGGAAAACCGATCAATCAAATGCTGCTTGAACGACGGCTGCGCAGCGCTGACGACGATCACCATCTGATCGACATTGGCGACGATCACCTGCTCGCTAGCCTCCAGCCCGACGCGCGGCCGCGAGAACTTCGACCGCCGTGGCTGCACCGCTTCGATCGCGCCGGCGGCGGCACTGACCAACTGGAAATCAACGATATCGCCCACCGCCACCGGTGTCTCATGCTTGTCCTGCTTCACGCGTGCCAGCACGTCGCACAGGTATTCGCGGCCATCGGCGAGCACAACGAAGGTCTTGCCGAAGGCGCGAATCACCCGGCCGGTCATCCCGCCGGTGCTGCGGTCATTGCTCGGCGTCATCGCCGCCCCCTTCCAGTTCGAGTTCGTGTTCGACCAGTTCCTCGATCTCTTGCTGCCGTGATTTGTGCTTGCCCGTCTTCGGACGGTTGGCCTTGTCGCGGCGCAGTTGTTTGCGGCGCTCTTTCTCCGCGAGGTAGTCACGGCTGAGCGCCTTGGTAATTCCTTTGAGCTTGCGTTTGGATATTTCGCCAGTCATGGCTGATTGTCTCCTGTCCAACAAAAAAAATCGCAGACACCCAAATGTCTGCGGAAAACTGCACGACGTCCGGCGCGCTGTTGACAGCGCATTTAGGTGAGTTAATTAAGCCCGCGTTTTCCTCTCTCCGGCAATCTTCGTCATCGTGCAATCTCCTTTCTGTCGGGCACTTGACCCGCCATTGCTATCACAGACTACAGCTCTCTTTACGGCAAGTCAACGAAAAAGTTTAGGCGGCAGCTCAGTGCCGGCGATCGCGGATCTGGCACAGCAGCATCTTGCTGAGCGATCTGAGGTAACGTATCGGAGTACGCCGCCGCGCTGAGGCGATCATCTTGGAGCGATAGATGTGTGCCGGTCGCGTCGCCTGCAGCTGCACCGGGTGCAATCCGCGCGCGACCGCGGCTCGAAGCGGTTCGCCGCCGTGCACTTCCACTTCCGTCCGCACCAGGCCCAGTTCCGGCAGCAAGTGGGCATCCGCCCCGTAGAAGAACGGCTTCTTGAGCAAAGCCGCCAGTTCGCCCGCGAGGCGATTCAGCTGTTCGGTCAGCCGAGCGTTGAACACCTCGATTCCGTCCACACTGTCCAGCACTTGGTCGGTCAGATGGTGGTGACGGTACGGATGCGGAAGGATGGCCAGGCCGCCCTGGGCGTGAATCTCTTCGATCACTTCCTGCGCCTTGCGTGCAAAGATGTCTTCCTCGATAAACAGCCCGATGATGTCCCCGTGGTCAGTGGAGAACTCCGCGCCGATGATCGTCTCGATCCCGTGCTCCGCTCCCAGTTCGCGGATTTCGCGCGCACCGCGGATCGAGTGGTGGTCGGTCGGCGCCAACACCTGGATGCCGTTCGCTGCCGCGAAGGCGACGATGTCGCGCGGCGCCAGATTCGAGTCAACCGAATGCCGGGTGTGTAAGTGAAAGATAATGCGCTTGCGCGTCGTTGCCGGAGGTGATGGCACTCGTCGTGGTTTATTCTTCACGTGTTCCTCGATCGGGCTCTCCTGGCCGCCCGCGTTTGACCGACATCACCCGTCAGCCGGGTAACGCCCTGCGCCGCCAGAGACTCAGACAAAGGCACCCCGGACGCGTTCCGTCAAGCAGACCATCATCTGCACTGTCGGCAGTCGAACGAATTGTTTTACCGCCAATGCCGCGATTGCGTTCACGTCGGCAATTGTCTAAATTGCCCCGCACATGAAAAACTACGACGAAATCTACCGCAATCAAAAGCTCTACTGGGGGGCGGCGCCATCGGACCTTATCAAGAAGTTCGCTGAGCTAGCGCCGGTTGGCCAGGCCCTCGATCTCGGCATGGGTGAAGGTCGCGACGCGCTCTACCTGGCGAAACAAGGATTCGACGTCACCGGCATCGAAGCCGCCCCGGCCGGAGTCGAGAAATGCCTGCAACTGGCGGCCAAGCATCGACTGTCGCTCAAAGCCGTCACCGGCGATACCCGCCAGTTCAAAATCGCCAAGAACCGTTACAGCCTGATCAGCGCGATCAATCTGCTTCAATTCCTCACCAAGGAGGAAGCGCGTGCGCTAATCGCATCAATTGCAGCGGGCCTGAAGAAGGGCGGTTTGTTCCTGTGCGAGACGTTTTCGATCGACGATCCACACTATCAAGCGCACAAGAAGAGCTCGAAGGAGATTGCTCCGGGGGTTTTTCGTGACGCCAATGGGCGTGTGTATTCGCTATATGACTATAGCGAATTGTTTCGGATGTGTTCTGTAGACACATTACGCTTGCGACCGGTCCATTACTCCGAATACGACTACTACGACACTTCTCACGGCCCCGGCCACTGGCACGGCGTGGTTGATCTTGTGGCAAAAAAGCTCTAAGCAAGATTGGGCAATACGTGCGAGAACCTGCGGAGCGGCGCTGACCTGGAGCGGCCGATGTTCGCCAGCAACTACGTTTGACGCGTGATGAGTTCGCGGATTTTCGCGATATGGTGATCGTCGTGCTCAGCAACAAAGTAGACCATATCCACGAGCCGCATCGGCTGCTGCAAGCGCGGATGCAGCGCGCTGCGACCAATCAACGCTTCATCCGCAGTCTCCAATTGCCGCACAAAGGCCGCGCGCCCTTGCCGGAAACGCGCCAGAAGTTCGCCCAGGACTGCAGCATTGTGATTGGCCGTTGTCGTCCAAGCGTTGGACAAGTCCGCCGGCCGCAACTCGGGTCGGCCGGCGCCATAATCATCAAGGCGCGCTACGTGCAATTGATCCAGATCAAGCAGATGCCCCACCTGCTCCTGAATCGACCACTTGTCGTCGAACCGCCGCGTCAGGACTCCCGGCGCCAATCCCCGGGTGACTTCATCAAGACGTGGAGCGGCACCCCGCAGACGCTCGAGGAAAAGTGGAAAGTGGCCGGGCGGAAAATCGAAGCTGAATTTGCGTTCAAACCACGGCGTCAGTGCAATCACCACGAGCCTCCCTCGAAAAAACGTGACTACTGCTGATAATACGAGTGCAGAAATGACCGGGAAGAACGAAAATCAGTCGCTGAGAAATTCCATCGAGAGGTCCAACCACGGCGCCGAGTGCGTGATCTGTCCGACCGAGATGAAGTCAATACCGGTTTCCGCGTAGGCGCGTACCGTCGCCAGCGACATGTTGCCGGAGGCTTCGATTTCCAGGTCGGGATTCAGTTCGCGGATCACCCTTACGGCTTCGGCCGTGCGCTCGACCGGGAAGTTGTCGAGCATGATCCGGTCGATCGGCAATTTCACCGCTTCGCGAACTTGTTCGAGATCTTGCGTTTCGACCTCGACCGCCAACGCCCGGCCGTCGGTTTCACGATTTCGCTGCTGCGCACGCTCAACAGCCCGGGTAATTGAACCGGCGGCGGCAACGTGATTGTCCTTAATCAGAATCATGTCGAACAAACCGATCCGGTGATTGGCGCCGCCGCCGGAAACCACCGCGCGTTTTTCAATCAGGCGCAAGCCGGGAGCGGTCTTGCGCGTATCGATAATCTTACAGGCGGTGTGCCGGATCTCGGCAGCAAACCTCGCGGTGAGTGTCGCGATGCCGGAGCAGTGCATGAGGAAATTCAGCGCCGTTCGTTCACCGGTAAGCAGTGCTGCCTGTTTACCGGTGATCTCGACCAGTTGTTCGCCCGCCATCACCCGCGAACCTTCTTTGCGATCGGTAACAAACTCCGATTCGTGATCGAGCTGGTAAAAGACCAGCGCCGCCAAATCAAGTCCCGAAAGCACGCCGTCGGCCTTGGCGACGATGACGGCTTTGCCGCGCGCCTCCGGCGTAACGATGCTGCCGGTCGTGACATCGCCGGTGTCAACGTCCTCCATCAAAGCGCGATCAACCAAATCGATCAGGTATTCGGGGCTGAGATCCATGCCGTGAGGGTAAGCAGAAGCTCAAACGGTGTCAACCAAAAGCAATGCTCCGCCTTTGTTGTTGACTCCCCCGCCGCCGACACCTACCATGAGCGGCGATGAAAGCGTCCGCATTAAGCTGGGTTGAAATCGACGCCGCCGCGCTTGATCACAACATCAGCGCCATCCGGAAGAACCTGGCGTCCGGTTGCCGCATGGTGCCGGTGATCAAGGCCAACGCCTACGGCCATGGCTATCTGGAAACCGCGCGGTTGCTCGAGCCCAAGCAGTTTCCTTTCTTGGCCGTGCACAATCTGACTGAAGCGCTTTTGTTGCGCTCCGGCGGTATCAAATCGCCGCTGCTCATACTCGGATATGTACCTGCTGCTGATTTAAAGACCGCGGTGGAATGCGCCTTCGATTTTGTGGTATACAACTTCGATACGCTCAATCAGCTCAAAGGCGTAGCCTCGGCGCAACATCCGGCTCGCTGCCATCTTAAGCTGGAAACCGGCACTAACCGGCAGGGGGTGACGGCGGATCAACTGCCGTGGTTTCTCGACCAGTTCAAGGCCAATCCGCAGCTCAAGCTGGTAGGTTTATCAATGCACTTCGCCAACATTGAGGACACCACCGATCACTCGTTTGCCGATGCCCAGTTCCGGCGTTATTCGACGATGCGAGCGCAGGTCGAAGCCGCTGGACTAAATCCGCAGCATTGCCATACAGCTTCGTCGGCGGCCTCGCTGCTTTTTCCGCACACACACTTTGATCTCGCCCGCGTCGGCATCGCCTTGTACGGACTTTGGCCGTCGAAAGAGACTTACCTCTCTTATCGCCTCAAAGGCGGTGAAAACAGCCTACTCAAGCCGGTGCTGACCTGGAAGACACTGATCGGTCAGATCAAGGATGTGCACAAAGGCGAGTATATCGGTTACGGTACGACCTACCGCGCTACCGCCAATCTCAAGATCGCCGTCCTGCCGATCGGCTACTTCGACGGCTACGATCGCGGCGTCTCAAATATTGGCTATGTACTCGTCAACGGCATGCGGGCGCCGGTGCGCGGCCGCATTTGCATGGACATCTTCATGGTCGATGTCACCGACATTCCTGATGTTACGCTCGAGACCGAAGTCGTTTTGATTGGACGTTCCGGCGACGAAGTCATTCGCGCCGAAGATATCGCCGGCTGGACCAACACTATCAATTACGAAGTACTCGCCCGCATTGGCGGCCATCTGGAACGCCGCGTGGTGCGCCAAGGATAACCGTATGTCGCTTCTGGAAACCGAAAATCTGCAGCTTTATTACGAGACACTCGGCCAGGGTGAACCGCTGGTCTTGATCCATGGCATCGTCACCGACAGTCGCTATTGGCTGGATTTACCGCAGTTTCTCAGCAAGCGCTTCACGGTGATTACCTACGATCTGCGCGGCCACGGGCAGAGTTCGGTACCGACGACCGGCTATTCCTACCGTGATCACGTCAACGATCTCAAGCTGCTGCTCAACGAACTTGGCTTCAAGAAAACCACGATTGTCGCACACTCGCTCGGGGGAGCCATCGCCGTCAAGTATGCCATCGAAGCGCCGGAGCACGTCAAGGCGTTGGCGCTGGCCGCGCCGCACATCGTCGGCTACAAGGACTACACCGACTGGCCGAATGTCTACCGAACCGCACGGCAGATCGACGTGGATCAGGCGCGCATCCAATGGGAGCAGTTCCGCCTCTTCAGCAAACTCGACCGTCAATCGCCGGAGTGGGCGGTCTTCAAGACAACGCTGGCGGAATTTCCCGGCAAACTCTGGCTCGATCAGCAGGCGGGACGCTACATCGACGAAAGCGATATGAAACTGCTCGACAATCTAACCATGCCCGTGCTGCTGCTCTGCGGTCGCGATGATCTTGATTTCCTGCCGCTGGCCAAGCTCTTCAACGCCCGCCTGAGCAACGGCACGCTCTTCGAAATCCCAGAGTGCGGGCACATGATTCACCTGGAGAAGCCGGAAATCTTCCGCCGCGAACTGGCGGCATTCTTGAAGCTGTAGCACACCAGGTGCAATCGCTCCGGAATTTAATTATACTGCTCTCGTGGCGTACGACATTACCCAATTGCAGATTGATGTTCTCAATGAGTTGCGCTCGCATCCCCGCTCATATCTCTCGATCCGACAACTCGCCGACAGCACGAACCAGCCGCCGCAACTGATCGCACGCGCCCTCAAAGAACTCGAGAACTGGGGCTACGGGTTGCTCAGTAATGCTGAAGGAGGAGTGAGGTACGGATCGTCACCGGACGTGCTCTTCCCGCACGAAATCGAGCATGGCCTTGAAGCTCGCTTGATTGCTCAAAACATCTTTAGCCTCGATCGGGTCGGTTCGACCAACACGCTGGCACACAAGTACGCCGAGCGAGGCCAGCCGGAGGGTACGCTGATCATTGCCGAACGGCAGACCGCCGGCAAAGGCCGTCTTGGCCGCACTTGGCACTCTCCCGCCGGCTGCGGACTGTATTTCTCGTTGATCCTGCGCCCGCCGATTTCGCCGGCGCAGGCGCCGGGAATTTCGTTGATCACCGCCCTCGCGATCGTCGAGGCCATTCGTGCAAGTTCAAAGTTGAAAGCGCAACTTAAGTGGCCAAACGACGTGCTCTGCGAGGGATGCAAAGTGGCCGGCGTGCTGACCGAACTGGCGGCGGAACTCGACCGCGTGCGCTATGTCGTCGTCGGTATCGGTATCAACGTCAATCACCAGGCAGAGGACTTCCCGCCGGCGCTGCGCGACAAGGCCGGCTCACTGCGCCAGCTCGTCGGGGCGCCAATCGACCGTATCAAGCTGCTGCAACTCGTTCTGAGCCGCTTCGAATTTAACTACCAGCGTTTCGTCAGGAGCGGTCTCAAAGACGCCGTCAAATCGATCCGCCGCTACTCCGCAGTGCTCGGTAAGCCGGTCAGCTTTCAGATCAACGGCGAACATCGCTCGGGACGCGCCGTTGACATCGACGGCAACGGTCTGCTGGTCGTCGAAGTCAACGGCAAGACGATGACCCTGGGCTCCGGCGAAATCTCCCTGGCGGAAAACTACTAACCATGCCTGCAGCGGTACGTCGCAATTGGCTCTTCGGATTCGCCGCGGTTGCATTGTTGATCCTTGTCATCGAGGTCATTCTCCGCTTCGCGGTCAACCTCTCGATCGACTACCTTTCTCGCCGCGAAGATGTCAATTACGAATTCCGGCTCTGGCAGATGCACCTGTTTAACAACTTCATGGGGATGCATGAGCCGGACGGGGAATTGTTCTGGAAACTCAAGCCAAACTATCGCAGCCGGTTCATTACCGTCAACGCCGACGGCATGGCCGGTCCGGAGATCGCACCCAAAGCCGCCGGCGAATTGCGCATCCTGTTCCTCGGCGATTCCACACCGCTCGGGCTGGGACTACCGAACACCGAGGACTCCTTCGTGCGGCAACTGGAGACAATCCTGCGCCGTCAGCTACCCGAGCGGCCGGTGACCGTAATCAATGCTGCCGTCGCCGGCTATTCGAGCTGGCAGTGCCTCCGACAACTCGAACTTCTGGGCGACCGCCTCCAGCCCGATCTGGTGATCGCCTACGTCGGCAACAATGATCCTTCGATCAACGGCTATCTCTCTGATCGCGAACTCTACGCGCAGACGCGCTACTCCGGCTGGCTGAATCGATTCCTCGGCAATTTCTACTCCTACCAACTGCTCAAAGGCATCGTCTTGCGCGTCAAGGCGCAACCGATGGAAGGCAAAGTCCTCAAGCCGCGCGTAACGCCGGAGGAGAACCGCGAGAATCTCGCGGCCATCTCTGAATGGTGCGCCCGCCACAAGTCCGGTCTCATGATCTGCGCACCCGCCACACCCGATCTCTGGCCGCCCGGTATCCAGTTCAAAGTGTTCGCCCACGGCCAGGACGCGGAAGGCCGCCTGGTTATGGCCGAGGAAATGCAGCAGCGACTGGCCGGCACCTGGGCACTCTGTCTCGACACGTTGCTCTTGCCCGGCCGCAGCGATCAGTGGACGCAGCAGGTTTATCGGCTTGGCGAGGTTGTGGTCGACGCGGCCGGAAAAAGACTTCCGGATGACTCCAGCGATCCCCGCGCCTGGAACAACCACGGGGTCGCCGCCTGGCGGAACGGATTGCCGGCTACTGCCGACTTTGAGCGGGCCATCGTCCTCGACTCGCTGAATCCGATTCCGCACTACAATCTCGGTGTCGCGCTCTACCGTTCCGATCCAACGCGGGCACGGGAGCAGTTGCGCTGCGCCAAAGAGCTTGACGACTTCTCGCTGCGAATCAAACCGCTTTACGTTCAGAACTACCGCGATTTCTGTCGCGATCACACGCTGCCTTTGGCCGACATCGACTCGCTGTTGCGCGATCTGCCGGAAAATGAATACTTCGTCGACCACTGCCACCCGACGCTGCGCGGCCATGAGTTGATTGCTGCATACCTGGCTGAACTGGTCTCGGCCTGGTGTAAACGACTATGAGCTTGTCCGCATTGGCCCCTTACCATCTAACGGACAAACTTTTGTCCGCGAAGAGGATGAATAAATCGACCCGGCTCTCCACATCATCCGCGCACCCGGCGGCGCGGAGAAAATATCTGTTGACAGTACCAGGCGATTTGATTAAAGTGCCGCTTCAGATTTTTGCGGTCAGACGAGGAAAACGACGTCGCGTCCGCGTGTCCGCCGTCAGCGGACGGTAGCTGTGGATAATGGGATTGTTTTTGACAAATCAAGGAGAAGCTATGAAAAGAATCTGCGTGGGACTGCTTGCGTTAGCCATCTTTCTTGGCATCGGTAGTGCTCAGGTTCTGGCGGGGGAGACGACGTTTGGCGGGGAGGTTCATGCCCATTGGCTCCTTCATCTGAATGATCACGGACAGGGTAAGAATTTTAACTACTTCAACGTCCACCGTGGCTGGCTGATCGTCGATCATCAGTTCAGCGAGAAGTATCAAGCCAATTTTGTTCTCGAAGCCACTGCGCGCGGCGGCCAGGAATTCTCCACCAATTACGATGCGCACATCCGGAGCGCTTATGTCCAGGCCAACGCCGTGTTCAAGTACTTCGATCTGCGCTTTGGTATGCACGACGTGATCTGGATCGACCAGGTTGAGAAGCTGTGGGGACTGCGCTATGTTGACGAAGTGTCCCTGCACAAGCTTGGCTATCTGCCGCGTGCCGACCTCGGCTTCTCGATCATCGGCACCTGCCCCGGGTCCTGGGGCGTGTTGGCGCTACAGGTGATGAACGGCGCCGGTTACACCGAGTCGGAAGAGAACAAGTATAAAGACTTCGCCATGTTTGCCAAACTGATCCCGTTCCCGAAGAGCCCCGATTGGAGCGAAGTCGCGTTCATGGGTCAGTACTACTCCGGCAAGCCCAATGTGGCTGATGGCTCCGGCGGCCGCAGCTTCTCCGACAACACCCTCAAGACTCGTATGCAGGTTGCCGGCGTGTTCAAGTATCGCAAGTGGGTCACCGCCTTCGGTGAGTACTTCGTTGCCAAAGACGACGCCAACTGGAATAACGGGACTGAGGACGAATTCGTCGATGAAGCCCAGGGCTACACGCTCTTCGGCCGTATGTACGTCGCCACTTCCGAAAAGTGGCTGTCGCGCGTCTCCGTATTCGGCAAGTATGAGTGGGTTGACAAGAACAAGAATGCCCAAGGCCTGCTGGCCGATCAAGGCGATCTACGCTATCTGACCGCCGGCGTTGCTTACGAACCTACTGAGAACTTCGAACTGGCGCTGGCCATCCGCCGCGATACGGTCAACGAGATCGAGAACGACATTCGCATCGCCGAAATCGAATCGAACTCATTCTTGATCACCGTCAAAGCGTTCATGAAATAGACGCCCCACACGGCTGAGAAAATCATAACCCGATCCGAAACCGGATCGGGTTTTTTTTGTTTGCCCGTGCCGAGGTTGTATGCAGTGCTGCATCGTCGACGGTTCCACTTGTGCGAATGTGTCTCGAGCATTATTCTCAATTCGAAGTCATTGCCGGTAAATGTCTCACTGTGGGAATCGTGATTACATGAGAGTCTCTGCTGGAATCTGCTTAGCTTCGTTGATCGCTGTCTTGACCGCAATCACGACGGCACACGCCGAATCGCTCTATTGCCGTTATCCGGCGCTTTCGCCCGACGGTCAGACGGTGGCCTTCACATATCAGGGCGACATCTGGACGGCCCCGGTCGCCGGTGGTGACGCCCGCCGCATTACCGTCCATGAAGCAGAGGATATTCGTCCTTTCTTTTCGCCCGACGGCCGCTGGTTGCTCTTCTCGTCGCAGCGTTTCGACAATTATGATGTATTCGTAGTCCCGGTAACCGGCGGCCAGCCGCGGCAGTTGACATTTCATACCGGTGACGATATCGCTACCGGATGGTTTGCGAATGGTGACAGTATCCTGTTTTTCTCCGATCGCGACGGCAAGGGCGATGTCTTCAAGCTCGGCAGCGGCGGCGGTGAACCGGTCATACTCACCGGCGGATACACGGAGCGCGAATATGATGGCCACATTTCTCCCGACGGACATTATCTTGTTTTCACTTCCGGTTCCGGCTGGGCCCGCTGGTGGCGCCGCGATCTCAAGACTACCGGCAACTCCGACATCTATGTGCAGGATCGCACCAATGCTCAGTTCTCAACCTTTCGCCTGACTACCCATCCGACGCACGAGATTTGGCCGGTGCTCGATGCCGCCCGCGCGGTGATCTACTACGTCGCCAACTACGATGACTCTTGGGCGCAGATCTATCGTCTGCCGCTGATCGGCGGCGATCCGGAGCGCCTCACCGATTTCACCGATGATGGCGTGCAGTGGCTCAATTCTACTCCCGATGGCTCGCTGCTCGTCTTCGAGCAAGACTTCCGACTGTGGGCCCTGGATCCGCTGACGCGAGAGACCAGACAAATCCCGATCACTATCGCTGCTGACGAGAATGTCAACTTGGTGGAGAAGAAGACTTTTGAGGGTGAGGTCGAGTGGTTGGCGCTCGCACCGGACGGTAAGAAGCTCGCCTTCATCGTCCACGGCGAAGTTTTCGTCATGCCAAGCGATGATCCTGATCAGGCCCGCCCGATCTCGCGGACGTCAGCGCGCGAACAACACGTTGCCTGGGGTCAAGACTCGCGTACGCTCTACTATTGCTCCGATCGCGACGGCGAGTATGGAATATATGCCGCTGATGCCGTCACCGGAGTCGAGAAACGGCTTACGAATTCGGGCGAGGCTGAATTGAAGCCCCTGTCGTCGCCGGACGGCAAATACCTAGCCTTTTATCGCGGTCTCGACAAGATCATACGCCTGGATCTGGCCACTAACCACGAAGCCGTCTGGGTTAAGGGCGCGTTCTATGATTTCGGTCTCGAACCGACCTTGGAGTACGCCTGGTCGCCCGACTCGCGCTGGCTGACCTATTCGATGAACGGCCCCACCTATGAGTCCGATATTTGGGCGGTCGATCTCGACGGCAGGCAGGTCAATCTCTCGCGCTCTGCCGGGGTCAACGTCCGACCGCTCTTTTCCGCCGACGGCAAATCGGTCTACTACACGGCGAGCCTCGATCAGGGAGAGCAGACCTACCGCATCGACCTGTCACCGCTGCCCGTCGAATTTGCCGAAACGGCCTTCGACAGCCTTTTCTTCGCCAAGCCCGCGAAGGACACGGCGAAGTCAGTTAAAGACTCGGTCAAGATTACTCGTATCGATCCTGACCGCATCGAGTCGCGGCGGCGCAAGGCGTTTAGTCTCTCCGGAGCCAGCACCTGGCCCGTGCTCGACTCGGATGGTAAGAAGTTCTATTTCGTTGCCTCGCTTCTCGGCAAGCCGGAAATCTGGTCGGTCAACGCCACGGACGATCCCGAACTCAAGCAACTGACCACTTCCGGCAAGAACAAGTCGCAGTTGACGATCTCCGCCGACGGCAAGAAGCTGTACTTCCTCGAAGACGGCAAGATCAAGTCGCTGACCGCTGGCGACGGCAAGTCCGAATCGCTGCCGGTAAAAGCTACTCTCGAGCTCGACAAGCTCGCCACTTACCGCCAGAAGTTTCTCGAAGGGTGGCGACTCCTGAAAAACTATTTCTACGATCAGACTTTGCGCGGCATCGACTGGACCGCGGTGCGCCGCAAATATGAATTACCCCTTGCATCTGTGCGCACCGATGAGGAATTCCGCAACCTGATGCTGGAAATGATGGGCGAGCTGCGCGGATCACACCTGGACCTAATCCTCAAGGAGCCCAAGCCGGCCGAGAACATCCGCTCCGGCGAACTCGGCGTTGAATTCGATCCCGGCATACTTGACCGCGAGGGGCGGTTGCGCATAAAGTATTTCTACCCGCGTTCGCCTGCTGCCAACGCGGGACTGAGAGCAGGTCAATACCTGCTTGCCTGCGACGATTGGGCGCTCACGCGAGCCAGCAGTATCGAGCGCTGTCTGAACGGCACCGTCGGCAAACGTGTCAAGCTCTCGATCGCCGAAGCGCCGGCAGCGCAGCCGCGCATCGTCGAAGTCAAGCCGGTCTCTTCCTCCGAACTGGATAACCTGCGTTACGCAGATTGGGTTGAAACGCGCCGCCGTCTGGTCGACTCGCTGTCGAACAACCGCATCGCGTATCTGCACATTCGTGCTATGAACCAGCCTGCGCTCGATTTGTTCAAAGAGCAACTCGTGTCGATTGCCGAATCAAAGGAAGCACTCTTGATCGACGTGCGCGACAACGGCGGCGGCTGGATTTCCGTCCATCTGCTCGGTATGCTCGATCGCACGCCATTTATCCTGCGTCGCTTCCGCGACTTTGCGACCACGTCAGAGAACAAGCTGCGCTTCAAAGCCGTCGAACGGCCAATGGCGCTCCTGATCGACAACTACAGCGGCTCCAACTCCGAGATTTTCGCCGAAGGTTTTCGTCGCTTGAAGCTCGGACCGATCATCGGTACCCCGACGGCCTCCGGTGTAATCGGGACCTCTCAGTACAATCTGATTGACGGCACGCAGATTCGCCGTCCGTCGATGGGCGCTTACACCGTTGAGATGGAGGACACGGACCGCTCTCCGCGGCAGCCCGACGTCTTCGTCGAAAACCTCCCCGACGATCTCATCGCCGGCCGCGACCCGCAATTGGTACGAGCCGTTCAAGAATTGATGAAGTCGCTAAAGTGATTGCGCGGGGGAACTGCGTGCGGCAATCTTCACATCGTCATCCCGGCGAAAGCCGGAATCCAGAATGACTCTGACGAGGACGTGGCAATGACGAAACTCAAGTTTAGCCCCGCTTCGAAATCGAGTTGGCCACAACTGCTCGAACTCTTCGGTGAGCGCGGTGCCTGCGCCGGCTGCTGGTGCATGTGGTGGCGTGTCAAACGCTCCGAGTGGCGCACCGGCAAGGGAGCGGGAAATCGCAGGGCGTTGAAGAAAATCGTCGATTCCGGTGTTGCGCCCGGAATTCTTGCGTTTGATGGCAAGCGTGCCATCGGCTGGTGTTCAGTCGGACCACGAACCGAATTCCCCGGCCTAGAACGATCGCGAACACTTAAGCCGATCGATGATCAGCCCGTCTGGTCGATCGTCTGCCTCTTTGTCGATAAGGACTATCGCCGGCGGGGCGTGGCCACCGCGCTGCTGGATGCAGCCGCCAAGTTCGCCAAAAAGCACGGCGCGAGCATCGTCGAGGGCTACCCGGTGATTCCGCGCAAGGGTGAAATGCCCGACGTGTTCGCTTTCACCGGACTCTTGAGCGCCTTCGAGCAGGCCGACTATACCGTTGTGAAGAGGCCCTCCGCCAGCCGCGCGATTGTGCGGCGCATTCTGTGAATTTGCCGGACAGAATCCTCCGGCGCTGACGATTACTTCAATTTCCGAATCGGCGCCCACATCGGATCCCACGAGGGCAGCTTGGTCGGCGTCGTCTTCAGCAATGCCGCGACATCCTTGGTCAGCAGCTTCTTGTCGACGATAATGCTGTAGACGTATTCGTCGAACCAGTCGTCGTCCATTGCCCACCAGCCCTTGTCGCCCCCCTTGTCACCCCAGCTGTTTTCGACCTTCCATTTGCTCGCCGTACCGTTACTGGTATCGACGCCGGTCAGCACCATCGAGTGATTGGGATAGCTGTCCCGTGTCAACACCCGCTCACGCTTGCTCAAGCGCACATCAAACCCGTAGAGCGACTGGAAATCGAAAATCGCGCGCGCCAGCACGCCCTTGGCGTTGTAGTTGTCCTGGCCGATATCGCAGGAGAAGTAGACCGGCTGATCGCCCAAGATCGTCGCCAACGCGTAGCGCTTGAGGCTGTCGATCGGCAGATTGATGAAGCGCAGGTCAGTGCGATCGGCGAAATTACGCGAGCGATCGAGCTCGTAGTACTTGAAGTACTCGACACCAGGATGATCGAAAATCGCCACCATGTCTTCCAGTTTGGTGTCGATGACCTCCTCGTAGAACGACTGCGGCGTGAATTCCTGCGGCGGCACCTGCACCGAGTCCTTGCTCTCGTAGCGCCAGACGAACTTCTGTGGCGGCACACCGAAGTTGAGGGCGAGGATCGTGTAGACCTCCTGCAGCATCGTCTCCTTTGCGGCAGTGATTTCCGCTTGCGGCCTGGCGGTGACGATCATTTCCCGCAGTTGCATCGAAGCACCGCGCAGTTTGCGGTTGAGAATCGTGTTCAGGTTGCCGGTATGTGCGGTCGCGTACGTCTCCGGCATCGCCTGATCCGGCACCACGCCGTATTTCGTGACCAAATCGACGACGTACGACCACCAGCCGCCGTCGCCGCAAGGATCTTCCATCAGCATGACGACTTCACGGTCGTCGATTGGCCGGCCGGCCAGTTCGATCATCATTTCGAGGAAGGTGTTCGACTTTTCCAGCTTGTCCCAGAAGAACAGATAATTCGTCGAGAGCTTGAAGGTGCCCAGCTTGTATTTTTTCATAATCTGCGGCCGCAGCAGATTCGAGCCGGCGAACATCCAACAGCGCCCGGAGGCCTCCTGATTGGTCATCTCGCCGGTTTCGATGGTCTTGCTAAAAAACGCGTTGTGCTGGATCAGCTTGTCGCGGTCGATAGCGAGCGCGTTGATGTCGTTCGCGGAAAGGGCATTATAAACCGCCGGATTCCTGCGATTCTGATCGTAGTCGGCCTGTAGCTTCTTGATCAAGTCGGTCGACAGACCCGTCGCTTGCGCGAAGATCATTGACGGCAGTAACAAAGCGGCAACGGCTATCGCTGCCAGAGTTCTCAAGCTCGATGATGCGGACATGCGGCGCTCCTTGGTGCAGTTGAAGTTCCTATCACAACTAAGATAATCGTGCCTCGCGTCAGTTGTCAATGCCGTTGGGGCGGGGCTTGCTCCCGCCCGGAGTAGACGAGATACGTATCAGCATTGCGACCGCGAGGGTCGCCCTTGCATCTTACTGGATGTTGGAGTTGGAGAAGATCAGTCCCGCGAGTTCAGATTGGTCATCAGCGGAGTCTGGTAGATGCGGTAGGTCTTATACGGCTTGCCGCCGAGTAATTCCGCGGCGGCAACCATCATGCGGTTGTCTTCAAGAATCCACGACATCTCGCCGGCGAAATAGCCGTTCTTGATGCCGTTGTAGAAAAGGTCGTAGTAGAAGACATTGTCGAGTCCCCGCTTCTGGAACTTCTTGACGATGCCCAGAGTCAGGATACGCGCCTGATTGATCTTGCCCTTCTTGCGAATCTTTAAATCCCACAGCAGCCGGAAGATTCCAAATGGCAGGAGCCGCCCGTTGAGTTTCTTGAACACCTGATTGACGTCCGGCAGTGCCAGTGCAAAGCCCGCCATCTCGCCGTCGATCTCGGCGAACAGCACCATCTCGGGGTTGAGGATCATCTTCATATCCTTGGCGATATGGACGAACTCATCCTCTGACAGCGGCACAAAACCCCAGTTGTTTTCCCAGGCTTCGTTGTAAATCTTGATGACGCGCTGCACCTCATTGTCGAAGTCGCTCATCTTGAGCGTGCGGAATTTGGCGCCGGAACGTTGGCGCAACCGCTCAACAACTTTCTGAATCCGTTCGCTCGGCACGTCGTCCTGCGTAATTAGAAACGCAAACAGGTCTTTCGCCTTCTTGAGTCCGAAGCGTTCGAAAAACTCGGCGTAGTAAGGCGGATTGTAGGGCATCATGACCATTGGCGGTTTATCGAAGGCGTCGATCAGCAGTCCGACTTCGTGGTTGGTGGAAAAGTTGCAGGGTCCGCGCATGACTTCCATCCCAGCCTTCTTGAGGTAGATCATCGCGACTTTGAGCAGACGATGGGCAACATCGTAATCCTGGATGCACTCGAAGAAGCCGAAGAAGCCGACTTTTTCTTGATGAAATTCGTTGTGTGAGCGATTGATGCAGGTGGCAATGCGGCCGACGGCCTCGCCATCGCGATAAGCCAGTAACAGCCTGACGTCAGCAAACCGGTAAAAGGGGTTCTTGCGTTTGTTGAAGAAGTCCTTGCGATCAATAATCAGCGGCGGCACCCAGTTGGGATTGTCCGCATAGACCTTCCATGGGAACTTGATGAAAGTTTTGAGTTGGGAGGAGGAGGTCACCTCCCTGACTTCGAGATCTTCGCTCTTGCCCAAGCGTGAACCCTGTCCAGGCGTGTTACACCATGGCCGATATCATGCCCGTCTTTTTGCCGATTCTCTCGAAAGTGTCCAGCACGCGGTCGATCTGCGCGTCGGTATGATTGGCGGTATAGCTGGTGCGAATCAACGATTGCCCCGGCGCAACTGCGGGCGGGATAATGGCATTGGCGAATATCCCCGCCTCCGTCAGCATCTTCCAGAAGGTGAAACACTCAATCATCTCGCCAATATGCACTGGCACGATCGGCGTCTGGGTCGTGCCGATGTTAAAGCCGAGTTCGGTCAAGCCCTTGTGCACCCTGCGCGTGATCTGCCAGAGACGGTCCTTGCGATCCGGCTCTTCCTTCATCACCTGCAGTGCCGCCATTACGACCGCCGCCGATGACGGCGGGATCGAGGCGGAGAAGATCATCGTGCGCGAGAAATGCTTGACGAATTCCATCACCGGCGCGTCACCGACGACGAAGCCACCGATCGAGGCGAACGACTTGGAGAACGTGCCCATCGTGATATCCACGTCATCGCCCAAGCCGAAATGCTCGGCGGTGCCGGCGCCGGTCGGACCAAGAACGCCGATAGAATGGGCGTCGTCGATCAGCAGACGGGCGTTGTATTGTTTGGCCAGCTCGACCATGCGCGGCAGATGCACAATGTCGCCTTCCATGGAAAAAACACCATCGGAGACGATTGCCTTGGGCGCATCCAGCGGCAGACTTTCGAGCACGCGCTGAAGATCATCCATGTCATTGTGATCGTATTTGAGAATCTTGCCGAACGACAGCCGCGCGCCGTCAACGATGCAGGCGTGGTTGGAGCGATCCATGAGCAGATAGTCACCCTTGCCAACTAGGCACGAGATGGTGCCGAGGTTGGTTTGGAAGCCGGTCGAATAGACCAGACAGGAGGGCTTGCCCATGAATTCGGCGAGGGCATTTTCCAACTGGACGTGAAGGTCGAGGGTGCCATTCAGAAAGCGCGAGCCGGTGCAGCCGGAGCCGTACTTTTTGGTTGCGGCAATCGCGGCCTCGATCACCTTCGGATGCGTGGTCAGGCCGAGGTAGTTGTTCGACCCGATCATCAGCATCTTCTGCCCGCCAATCACCACTTCGGTATCCGAAGCGGTCGAGATCGGACGGAAGTAAGGGTAGACCCCCATTTCCTTCACCTCGACTGAGCGGGTGAATTTATGGCACTTTTCAAAGATATCCATACTATATGGTTTGCTTTCAACCCTCTGCCTGATAGATTGGCGCCATGCCGGGTAACACAGGCTGCGAATTGTAAAGAATGGCCATATTAAAGTCAAGCCAATTTAGCCCGTCGTTCGCGACGCCGCCGCGCATCCTGGTCACCGGCGCTACCGGATTTGTCGGCAGCCATTTGGCCGAACGGCTTGCCGAACTAGGCTGCGAGCTGTATCTGCTTCTGCGGCAAACTTCCAAACTCGATCACATCGCTCACCTGCGTTTTACGCCTGTGATTTCCGATCTGCGCAATCCGGCGGTGCTGGCGGAAGCCGTCGGCAAGGTGGATTACATATTTCACTCGGCCGGGCTGGTGAAAGCCCAATCGCTGGACGAGTTTATGCTCATCAACGCCGGCGGGACGCAGAGTCTGCTTGAGTTGGCGTTGAAGCACAACCCGAATCTCAAGCGTTTCGTCTTGGTCTCATCGCAAGCGGCCGGCGGGCCGAGCACTGGCAATGCTCTCAGACGCGAAGACGACCCCGCCGCGCCAGTATCGGACTACGGCCGCAGCAAACGCGCGGCAGAAGAGGCCGTGTTGGCGGTGAAGAACCAACTGCCGGTAACGATCGTGCGGCCGCCGGCGGTGTTCGGTCCGCGCGATACCGAAGTCTTGACCTTCTTCAAATTCGTGCGCTGCGGGCTGATGCTCAAGTTCGGCGGCAAAGAGAGCTTCGTCAGCATCGTCTACGTGGCTGACTTAGTGGACGGAATCTTGCGCGCAGGCATGCTGCCGGAGGGAGTCGGCGAGATCTTCCATATCAACACACAAGATGAACTCTCGCAGTGGCAGGCACAGCGACTGATGGCGCAGGTTATGAAAACCGACATCCAGCCGCTGCGCATTCCGCTCTGGTTACTGCGCAAGCTCGCGCCGCGGATGGAGAAGCTGGACCGCAAACTCGGTAACTCGCCGCTGCTAAGCGCCGACAAGGTGAGGGAACTGAGCTGCCCGAAATGGACAACGTCATCGGAGAGAGCGCGACAGCGCCTGGGATTTGTGCCGCTGCAATCGCTGGAAGAATCGCTGGGCGAGACGTATGATTGGTATCGGGAGCACAAGTGGGTGTAGACGCCGGTAGATCATGAACCTGGAAAGACTGACAATCGCTATCGTGAGTGCGGGTGCGCTGCTGTTTGTGCTGGAATTCGTTCGGCGCATGATCCTCCGCGCACTGCTCAAGCGCTACCAGATGAATGACGTAGCCGAAGTGCAGTTCCTGTCTTCATTCCTGATCAACTTCGTCTTTTGCGTGATGTTGCCGGCGGTGGTGTATTCGGCTCTCTATCCAATCCTGCCGTTTACGAGCTACCGTTCCGGTTTCTTCATCGGGCTGTTCGTCTTCGGTGTTGGGCAGTTACCGATCGCAGTGCGTTCCTACAATATGTACCGTCTCTCGACTGCGCTAACCTCTTTCGAGATACTCTGGAGCCTCCTGACAATCCTTGTAACGATGGGCACGATTACGTATCTTTACGCCTATTAGGAGGTGCGGGTAATGATTGACCCCGGGGTCCGCAACGATTTCTACGGTCTGGATCAGAAGGTCTTCTTCAACAATGCCGCTCACGCGCCGCTACTGAAGTGCGTGAAGGAAAGCATCGATGAGCACTTCAGCGGCCTGATGTCGCTGAATATCGGTGATCACGAGGCCAAGGAACACCTCGATACGATCCGCGTAAACGCAGCACGGTTGATCAACGCCGATCCGTCGGAGATCGAGTTCGCGATGAACACATCGTGGGGCATCAATCTGGCAGCACTCGGGCTCAACTGGCAGGCAGGAGACGAGATTCTGATTCCGGACAACGAATTTCCGTCGCTACCGTATCCCTTCCAGGCACTGCAGCAGCGCGGCGCTGTAATCAAGTACATTCCGACGCCGGACGGGTTTCCACCATTCGCTGAGATCACTCGTCTGGCGAGCCCGCGCACCAAACTGCTGGCAATCAGCTTCGTGCAATACTACAACGGTTTTCGCAATGATTTGAAAGCGCTCGGCGAGTTCTGCCGTGAGCGCGGCATATTCTTTTTGGTCGACGCGATCCAGGGACTTGGTGCGTGTCCACTCGATGTCAAAGATTGCCGGATCGACCTGCTGGCGACGGGCGCGCAGAAGTGGCTGCTGTCACCGTTGGGCGCAGGGTTCTTCTACGTCTCGAAGCACGCCAAACGCCCGCTGCGGTCGCAGACCACGGGGTGGATGGGAGTGGACTGGAAACTGAAATACACCGACTTGCGGCACTTCGATCGCGAGCCCTTCGAAGATGCACGCCGGTTCAATCTCGGTACCTATCCGTACCTGCAGGTCTGGGGGATGAGCGCGGCGCTGAAATATATTCTCAGTCTTGGGGTCGCCAATATCTTCGCGCACAACCTGGCGCTGGTCGACCGGCTGCTCGAGTTTGTTCGCAACGATGACTACTACCGCATCAACAGCCCGCTCACACCGCAACACCGCTCGCAGATTGTCAGCATCAGTTCGCCGCAGGGACAGCAATTGCAGAAATATCTATTAGAAGAGGGATTCCTGCTGGTGTACCGCGAGGGTGGTGTCCGGGTGGCGGTGAACTTCTACAATACCATTGACGAGATTGATCGATTAATCGCCGCTCTGCAGCGATTCAAGTCGCGGTCGGGCGCCGTCGGAACCAAAGCCGGCGCCGAGAGGTAGCGGGGAGCAGCCATGATTATCGAAGTGATGATTGAGATTCCCAAGGGGAGCCGCAACAAATACGAGTACGACAAGGAACGCAAGGTGATCCGCTTCGACCGCATGCTGTTTTCGGCGGTGCATTACCCATCCGACTACGGCTTCGTGCCGGAGACGCTGGCCGAAGATCAGGATCCGCTTGACGCGCTGGTGCTGGTATGGGAACCGACCTTTCCCGGCTGTGTCATCGCTGCGCGTCCCGTCGGTTGTTTCAAGATGTTCGACGAGAAGGGTATCGATGAGAAAATTCTCTGTGTACCGATCGCCGATCCGCTCTGGAATCATATCGAATCCCTCAAAGATGTCCCGCCGCACTTGCTCAAGGAGATCGAGCATTTCTTTTCGGTATACAAGGACCTCGAAGAAAAGAAGGTCGGTGTCGAAGGCTGGGAAGACCGCGACACGGCGCTCCGGGTGATCCGCGAAGCCCAGGAGCGTTACCGGCAGAAGCGGCAAGCAGGCTCCGGTCTCGGCGGCATGTTCTACGAATAGGTAACTTCGACCGACCCATCAAGGTTTCCGCGCAATCGACGACAATAGCAAAGGAGGCAATCGCAATGGACTTGCACTCATTCTTCGTGGGATTGGCACTCGGCGCAGCCGTCGCGACGGCGATCATTTTGGCCTTTCGCAATCGGCCGGTGAACCTGGCCAAGCCGGCCCGAGTGCCGCTCGGGCGTTATCTGGCGGGCATGCCCGGGCTCGGTGGGCCGATCGACTTCGTCGAATGCCTCGTAGACGAGGTCGCCTATATCCTTATCAGCAAGCACGACCAGGAGCTGGGGCGGATTCCGCGTGCGGCGGTGCTGAACGTCTTCTGCGAAGAAAAACCGAAGCTCTTGGAGCGTCTGTCAGCAACCAAGCATGTGAGTTTCGAGGCGCTCGGCATCAATACTGCGCGGCCGCGGCCAGTGCGCGGTTACTGCCTGGTCATCGACTGGGACGATGCCGGCACGCGCCAGAACGCCATCTTCGAATTCATCAGCGTAACGCCGCGCGCCGATGCCCACCGCGTCGAGACTGTGCTTAAGCGCTTTCGCAAAGCGCATCTCCCGGCGCTGCGGGCCGACGAAAAGAACTGTCCGTCCTGCGCCGAAGTGATCAAGAAGAACGCGCTGGTGTGCCGCTATTGCGGTCAACGGACGCGCATCGACATCACCGAAGCATCGCACCTGCCGCTGCAGCAGTTCCTGCACAACTGAGCCGGCATCCTTTATTTCTTCCCCTGCAGATTTACGACCGCGACGCCGCCAAGTATCAGCACCGCGCCGAAATAGTCGGTCGGGGTCAGGATCTCATTGAGGAAGATGTAGCCTGCGACCATGGCGACGGCCGGTGTAATCAGCGCGATCAACGACATCGTCATCAGCTTGATTCGCTGCAAGAGCCAGTAGTAGACGCTGAAGGCTATGACCGATCCGAAGATCGCCAGGAACAGCAGGGCACCGACCGAATCGGCGGTGAAATGGAATAGTGCAAAATCCTCGACGATGAAGGCCGTCGCTGTCAACAGGATCGCGCCCAATGCCATCTGGATGGTGACCATCGGCAGTACCGGTTCGTCTTTGAGGTAAGCACGAATCGAAACGGTGCCGACGGCGGCGGCCAACGGCGACAGCAGCAGCAGCACCATTCCCACCAGAGCGTTTTCGCTGTAACTCACCGGTTCGGCGAAGATCAAGACGACGCCGGCGAAACCGATGCCGACGCCGAGCAGTGACCGCCAGCTTACGCGTTCGTCCTTGATCATAAACACCATCAAGAGCATCACAAAGAATGGCATGACAGCGAAGAGGATCGAAGCAAGCGCCGAGGTGATGTAGACGCTGCCAACGTAGGTCAAGGTGTAAGAGCCAAAGTAGGTGAAGAGCCCAGGCCAGGCGACACGGAGCTTATTGCGCCAGCCGCGCGGATATTCACTGCGCCGGATGGCGTTGATAACCATGAGAATGGTCACAGCGATAATGAAGCGCAACGCCGCGCTCCAGAAGGGCGGAGCATCACGCAAGCCGACCTTAATCGCCATCCAGGTCGTGCCCCAGATCAGGCAAAGCAGAACGTAGAGCGCAGGGTGCAACAGTGACAAGCGATTCATCTCGGACGACTCGTGGCGCGCATAGTGCGCTTTTCCACGATCGTTGTCAATCGCTTGTTGCCGTTCGCGCGGTCGATTACCGTTGTGACATCAGCGCCGCGCCCATCAGACCGATAACATTGCCTTCGGGATCGACAACTTCGGCGAGAGTCTCGCCCCACGGCTGTAAGGTGGGCGGTGATTTGATGGCCGCGCCGAGGGACAGAAATCTCTCGTATGTTAGACGGACATCAACAACGCGAAACCAAGCGGTGACGGCCGCTTCGATATTGCGAGGCTGCACGGGGACACGCTCAAAGCCGAGGAAGGTTTCGCTGACCATCAGACCGACATGATCGGCACCAACCGGGCGCGGAGCCTCGGTCTCCAGGCCGGCGGCGTAGAACCCAGCCAATTGCTCCGGCTTGGTCGTGGATATCAGGATCGCACCGACGGCGACATGCTGGTTGGGCGTGAAGTGTAACACCATTGATCGTTTAATCGTTCACTCTAATATAATGTAAACAACGCAACGGCACCCAACCAAATTCGCCTAGCTGGTTGCGACACCAGACCCAGCCGCCGACAGTATCCAAGGCCTCCAATTGCTCACCAACCTCTACCCGCAATTCGCGGCTATCGTAATCATGACCCAAAGCAGCCGTTGCGCCGTCACGGCATAGGAATGACTTCGGCACCCACGCTGATTGCCCGGAACCGTCCGTGCACCACAAGAATTCGGTCCATTCGTCATCGCGCCGGCCCACCGACACGGCGTGTCCGGAGCGCCAGAAGACCGGCGGATATTCGGGCGGAGTGTGTGCGGCGATGACGCGATAGAGTGTCATGTGGCGGAAATGAAGCTTCCGAGCACAGCGAGGCGCAAGCAGATTGTTGCGCACCAGCAGTAACATCCGCCAACTGCGGTCAGCTGATGAGAGGGCGGTTACTTACTCGTGCTCGTCTTCACTTTCGCGCCGAGCAAGCTTGGCCTGATCGCGCTCATAGACAGCACGGGGATCGTAATCGCGCCGGCGCAGAAGGCCGCGGATCAACAGGTACACTCCGCCAACGAACCAAATTGCTGTGAGCACGAAGGCTACAAAGAAGATCCCCAGAGTGACCGGGCTGCCGGCAACTCTATCGCCGAGTTTGGGCAGTATCGAGGCAGCGAGGATCATGATCACCATCGAGCCGAGCCCCAACCCGGCGAATGTGACGGAACTGCGCAACAATTCCAGGCGAGTCATGTAGCGGGTATCGGTACGCGGTCCAGTGGGCGAATAGAGTCTTCGCACCGGCGGACTGAAAGCGGCGATTATCGCAAGTACGTAGAAGAATCCCAACGCCGCCAGGAGCAAGACAAAGTGGTTCTCGCCGGTAGCGAGATAGGCAAGGCAAAGGGTCGCGATAACGGCGGCAGTCAGATAGAACGATTTCATTGCGGACTCAGAATCGACATCAACATCTACAAAGGTTATACCGTCGACAGACCTATAATAGATGTCGGAAGCGCGACAGGCGGGGCTTAGTGTGGATTCGTGGTGCGCGAAGAGAATTTGTCGCTATTCGGTCGGAATCATGACCGGCGAGGCAGCATTGGCCTTCATATCTTCGTCGCGGAAGGCCTGAAGTTCTTTAAGAAGTTCAACCTCCAGTTGCTCCGGCGGAAACTTGCCGATCACCTCGCCTTTGCGAACCAGCGCCAGATAATCCGCCGATCCGACGACGCCGAGATCGGCATCGCCGACCTCACCCGGACCATTGACATTGCAGCCCATCACAGCAACCTTGATCGGCTTCTTGATCCCTTCAAGCACCTTCTCAACGCGACCGATCAGGCCGAACAAGTCGGTCTGGAGACGACCGCAAGTAGGACAGCTGACGAGGTCGGGCGCATTTGAGAACAAGCCGAGTGATTGGAGAATCTTCTTGCCGACTTTGATTTCCTCGACGGGATCGGCCGACAGCGAAACGCGAATCGTATCGCCGATGCCTTCATGCAAGAGCAATCCGAAAGCGACCGAAGACTTAATCGTGCCGCCCATCAGCGGACCGGCTTCGGTAACGCCGAGGTGCAACGGGTAGTCGACCAGTTGTGCGATTTTGCGGTAGCCCTCGACCATGCCGGGAACTTCGGAGGATTTCATCGAAATACAAATATCCTGAAAATCCATCTCCTCAAGCAAGCGCACCTTGCGCAGAGCCGACTCGACGAGCGCGTCGGGATTGTAGCGACCCATCGATTTGACCAAGTCCCATTCGAGCGAACCGGTATTGACACCGATGCGGATCGGCAGGCCGCGTTCTTTGCAGGCCGCAACAACGGTTTCCATCTTGGTATCATCGCCGATGTTGCCCGGGTTGGTGCGGATCTTGTCGACGCCCTGCTCCGCCGCGATCAGCGCCAGGCGGTAGTGGAAATGGATATCGGCAACCAGCGGGATACTAATCTGCCGCTTGATCTCGCCGAGTGACTGGGCGTCCTCCTTATTAAGCACGGCGACGCGGACAATATCACAGCCAACGGCTTCAAGCTGTTTGATCTGCGCGACGGTGGCGTCGACACTGCGGGTTTGTGTCGTCGTCATCGACTGCACTGAGACCGGCGCGTCGCCACCAATCAACACGCCACCGACCTTGATCTGGCGGGACTTTCTACGCGGTTTGTTGAACATCTTTGTATTGGGCAAAAGATTTGTACTCCAGCAGCTTGGGATCGGAATGTTCGACATCAATACCAACACCGGCATGAATCGCCTTGAGCATCCCCTCAACCGCAAACGCCGGCGTGGAGGCACCCGCCGTGACTCCGACTTTCTCGACCCCTTCAAACCAGCCCCAATCGATCTGGGTCGGATGATCAACCAAGTAGGCGCGGCCGCAAATTTCCTCGGCGATGTCGCGCAGGCGCTGCGAATTGCCGGAGCTCTGCGAGCCGATCACGATCACAACATCGACCGTCGGCGCCAGTTCGTGAATTGCGTGTTGGCGCTTGTCGGTGGCATCGCAAATCGTGTTGACGATTCTAATCTCCGGATAGATTTCCTTCATCTTAGCACAGACCTTGTCAAAGGCCCGGACACCGCGGGTGGTCTGCGTAATCAACGCCACCTTACCCTCAAAGCGGGGCAATCGGTCGATGTCCTCGTATTCCGCCAAGAGGTGGATCCGGTCTTCATCGATACCCATCACGCCGTGCACTTCGTCATGCCCCGGTTCGCCATAGAGAATGACCTGATATCCGTCGGCGAGCAGTTCGCGCGTGAAGTTGTGGACGTTCTCAACCAGGGGACAGGTCGTGTCGACGATGCTGAGCCCCTTATCCTTGGCTTGCTCTTTAAGCTTGGGGCTGAGGCCGTGCGCTGATATCACCAGCGTGCCGGAGTCGATCTTGTCGAGGGTATTCTCCTGGCCGACTCCGCGGGCGCGGAAGAAGTCGACCACTTGACGATTATGTACAATCTCCTTGAGAATCGTCACGTCGCCGGAGTTCTTGTTTTTGGCTTCCGCGGCCAGATTGATGGCGCGTTCGACGCCCCAGCAGAAACCAAGTTCCTTCGCGAAAAAGACTCTAATCACTGCGATTCTCCGACGGGCAATTCAGGGCAATGCGGGCTGTATTAGTCAATTTATGAACCTGTTCATTATATTGCTTCTTGGTCCTCACCGGGCTGCAAATTAGACTTCGATCAGGTTGGCGCTCTGGTGCGACGCCTTGTAGGAGCTGCGCACCAGCGGCCCCGATTCCACGTGTTTGTACCCCATCGTCAGCCCCCATTCGCGGAATTTCGCGAAATCCTCCGGCGGATAGTACTTCAAGACCGGCAAATGCAGCTCCGACGGCGATAAGTATTGGCCGATGGTCAGGATGTCAACGCCGGCATTAGCGATGTCCTGCATCGTCTGTTTGATTTCATCCTCGTGCTCGCCGACTCCGACGAAAATGCCGGATTTGACCAGCTTGACCTTGCCGGAGCCCTTGGCATAACGCAGGATCGACAGACTGCGGCGGTAACCCATTTTCGGCCGCACTTTGTTATACAGCCGCGGCACGGTCTCGATGTTATGATTGAAGACTTCCGGTGCTGCTTCGAGGATCAGATCGACCGATTCCTTGGAACCCTGAAAGTCCGGGACCAGCAGCTCGATCTGAATCTTTGGATCGTACTCGCGCAATTTGCGCACGGTGGCGGCAAAGATCGAGGCGCCGCCATCGGCAAGATCATCACGGGTAACCGACGTAATGACAACGTGTTTCAGGCCAAGCTTGGCGACAGCGGACGCCAGCCGCTGCGGCTCGCCCAGATCGTGCATTTTCGGTTTGCCCTTGAGAATGTCGCAGAAACCACAGCCGCGAGTGCAGACATGGCCAAGGATAAGAAACGTGGCCGTCCCCGACTCGAAGCATTCACTCATATTGGGGCAGGACGCCTCTTGGCAGACCGAATGGAGCCCATGTTCGTGAAGCAGACTGCGGACGCGGCGGTAGCCTGCGCCGAAGTTAGCGTTCATCATCAGCCATTTGGGCTTGGCCAGCCGCTCGGTGCTCATCTCAGCTTTATACGCTACTAAAGCCCTCGATGTTAATCAAGAAGATTCTTGATTTCGGGAACTGTAAGTTCGCGCTAAACCGCCGATAATCAAACTGTTACGGAATTCAAGCGCAGCCGGAGCGGCACCAGCCCGACCGGCTATACAGGGGAAGGATATGACGACCGCCACACAATTCACGCAAAAGAATCGCCGCAAGTTTCTGCGCATCCCATCCTCGTGCAACCTCTCGACGCAGAAAATCCTTTTCTCCGCCAAAGCCGACGCCGAAACCTCGGGGCAGGCACAGAATATCGGCGCGGGCGGAGTATTGTTCCAGGCCCGGCGCGACTATCATCGCGACGAATTGGTCAAGATGACGATTGCTCTGCCGCGCTGGAAGAAGCACCATCCGCAGTTTCTGCGCGTCGACGAAGACGACGTGACGGCGCCGATCACAGCGATCTGTCAAATCGTGCGCAGCCAGGCTTTGACCGACGGGAACTT
>JADYYF010000003.1 GCA_020853795.1 Candidatus Zixiibacteriota bacterium | reverse complement strand
TTCACCTCAGCCAACCCCGTACGCTGCGAGTTCTTCGGGGATTTCATCGACTCGATCCGTGTCTTCAGCGTGCTGTCACAACGGTCGATCGAGAATATCCATCAGATTGCGATTATCCCGCGGCGTGAGGTGCCGTTCGCACCGGAGGAGCTGGAGACCTGGATCGATTGCCTCGACGGGCCGACGGCCGAGGTCCTGCGCGACAAATGCCTGGGCGGTTTTGAACATCCAGGACTGGAATGGCTGGCGCCGCTTCTGCAAGTCGAGCGCGAGCCGCTGACGGCGCATCTACCGGAAGGAACGCTCACCTATCTGACCGACGAAGCGGCAATCACCGAGCGCCTGGAAAAGTTGCACGAGGATGCCGAGGCGTTGTACGAGGAATTCCGATCGCAGTTGCCGACGGCGCCGCCGCCGAGCCAGATTTATGTCGGCGTGGATGCGCTGGCGGACAGTCTGGAGAGGTTGCCGGCGGTGATCGAACGGCCGCTGGGGTCGACGGCAACGGGCGTCAACTTTCATTTCAAGGAACATCCATCGTTCAACGGGCAGATTTCCCTGCTACGGCAGATGCTGGACGGCTGGCTGAGCGAACGCAAGACGGTGTTTCTGATGTCGGACAACCAGCTCCAGCGCGACCGGCTACAAGAGCTGCTGCCGGAGTATGTTGAGCGGGTGCATTTCGCCGTCAGCAGTCTGCAACGCGGATTCGTGCTGCCCGACATCGAAACGATCATCCTGACGGACCACCAGATCTTTGAGCGACAGGTGATCCGGCATCGGCGGCGGCGCTTCAAAGAGGGACAGGCGATCAGCTCCTACAATGCGCTGGAGATCGGCGACTACATCGTGCACGTCGACTACGGGATCGGGCGCTATCGCGGCCTGAAAGAGATCGCCATCGGCGGGCGCAAGCGGGAATGCCTGCAGATTGCCTATGCCGACGAGGACAAGCTGTACGTGCCGATCGAGCAGTTCGGGCGGGTGCAGAAATACGTCGGCAAGGAGGGCGCGCCGCAACTGACGAAACTGGGCGGCAAGAACTGGGAGAAGGTCAAGGCGCGGACGAAGCGGGCGATCGCCGAGATGGCGGAGGAACTGATCCGGTTGTATGCGGCGCGCAAGGCGCGGCCAGGAGTGGCCTTCCCCGCCGACGACGACTGGATGCGGCAGTTGGAGGCCTCGTTCCCGTTCGAGGAGACGGCCGATCAGTTGACGGCCATCACGGCGGTGAAAACGGACATGGTGAAGAGCGCGCCGATGGATCGGCTGATCTGCGGCGACGTGGGATTCGGCAAGACCGAGGTGGCGATCCGGGCGGCGCTGAAAGCCATTGCGGGCGGAAAGCAGGTGGCGGTGCTGGTGCCGACGACGATTCTGGCGCAGCAGCATCTGGAGACGTTCCGCCGGCGACTCGGGCAGTTCCCCTTGCGGGTTGAGATGTTGTCGCGATTCCGCACGCGGGCGGAGCAGAAGCAGGTGATCGAGGAGTTGAAGGCGCAGAAGATCGACGTCGTGATCGGGACACACCGGCTGCTGCAGAAGGATCTGGAGATTCCCAATTTGGGGCTAATCATCGTCGACGAGGAACAGCGGTTCGGAGTGGCACACAAGGAGCGGCTGAAACGGCTGCGGCAGCTGGCAGACTGTTTGACGCTGACGGCGACGCCGATCCCGCGGACGCTGCAGATGTCGCTGCTGGGGGCGCGGGACATGTCGCTGATCAGCACCTCACCGAAGGATCGCCAACCGATCATCACGGAGATTGCGGAGTTTGATCCGAAGGTGGTATACGAGGCGGTGAATTTCGAGGTGCAGCGCAAGGGGCAGGTGTATTTCGTGCACAACCGGGTGGAGACAATCGAATCGATGCACCGCTACCTGAGCAAGTTGCTGCCGCATATCCGCATCGCGGTGGCGCACGGGCAGATGCATGAGCACGAACTGGAAGATGTGATGCTGGGGTTTCTGAAGAAGGATTACGATATTCTGCTGT
Source organism: Candidatus Zixiibacteriota bacterium (assembly GCA_020853795.1). Taxonomy (NCBI): domain Bacteria; kingdom Pseudomonadati; phylum Candidatus Zixiibacteriota; species Candidatus Zixiibacteriota bacterium. Next base: position 6,576 of record JADYYF010000003.1, on the reverse strand, counting down.
GCAGCGCCATTATCGAATCGGGGATTGATATTCCTTCGGTAAACACGATTATCATCAATCGCGCCGATCGCTTCGGGTTGGCGCAATTGTACCAGTTGCGCGGGCGGGTCGGGCGGTCGCAGCAGCGGGCGTTTGCCTACCTGCTGGTGCCGCCGGTGAAGCAATTGACCGATACGGCGCGCAAGCGGCTGAAAGCGATCGAGCAGCATACGGACTTGGGATCGGGGTTTCACCTGGCAATGAAGGACCTGGAGATTCGCGGCGCGGGGAATCTGCTGGGGCCGCAGCAGCACGGGTTTATCGAGGAAGTGGGGTTTGACCTGTATTGTCGGCTGTTGGAAGAAGCGGTGGCGGAACTGAAGGGCGAGTCGCTGGAGGGCGATTTTGAGGTGAAGCTCGAGATTGACGTCGACTCGTACATACCGGATACGTACATCGAAGATGCGCGGCAGCGGGTCGAAATCTATCGCAAGATTGCCGATGCCAAGACATTGGCGGAGCTGGAGGCGGTGCAAGGGGAGCTGGAGGACCGGTTTGGGAAGTACGGTGAAGAGACGCAGAACCTGCTCGACTTGATGGCAATCAACATCCTGGCGCGGCGGCAGAAGATCGGGCGGGTACGGCTGGCGGAGCGCAAGCTGACGATGGTCTATGCAGAAGGGGAGTTGCCGGGCAAGAAGCAGATCGAGCGGCTGCGCGTCGCGGCGCCGGACAAGATCGAGTTCGATTCCTCGGAGGGATTTGCGGTCAAGATCGTGTTTCCGGAGGGCGAAAAGCGGCCAATCGGGGCGGCGAGAAATCTATTGCTAACCCAGCAGGTTTCGGTATAGTACAAGGATTTCTCCGGGATCAATCAGGTCGGAGAGGTGTAAGAGTACAACGATGAGGATATCCATGACCAAGTTCCGCACTGGCATAGCATTAGCCCTGCTGTTGGGGATCGGCATTTTCGGTTGTTCGAAGAATCCGGACGCGACGGTAGTGACCATCAATGGCGAAGACATTCCGGTCTCGCTCATTCATCGATTTTTCGACAGCCGCGGCACCGTATTCGGGTCGTACGAGGAGGAGTTTAAGACCAAACGCGACGCAATCGACAGCTTGATTGATTACAAGTTGCTGGTGAAGGGTGCGTACGATGCAGGGCTGGGAAATGATCCGGAGATTGAGAAGTTGGTGAGCGCGCAGCGCGCGAATTTCCTGTTCGACGAGCTGTACCGGGTCGAAGTGGCGCAGAAGCTGGAGGTCACGGATCAGGAGCTGCGCGAGTTTTATGACAAGCTCAAGAAGGAGCGGCGGCTGGCGCATATTCTGGTAGCGACGCAGGCCGAAGCGGATTCGGCGCTGCGGGCGGTGAACGCGGGTGCGGATTTTGGCGGGGTGGCGCGACAGATTTCGCTGGATCAATCGACGGCGGTGCGCGGCGGCGAGATGGGATTTGTCAGCTGGGGCGCGAATTTGGTGGATGAATTTCGCGATGCGGCATTTGCACTCAAAGTCGGCGAGGTGTCGCAACCGGTCAAGACGCAATTTGGATACCACTTGATCAAGGTGCTGGAGGAACGGGACGCCGAATTGCAGCCCTACGCCGAGATGCAGCCGATCATCCGGCAAGTCTTGAGCAGCCGCAAGTCGATGCGGGCCGAGACTGATTTCCTGCAGCGGATGCAGGAGAAGGCGGCGGTGCAGGTCAACGAGGAAGCGACCCAGATGCTGCTGGAGCGGCTGGATATGTATTATCCCGACACGCTGAACGGTGCGCCGCGGCCGGACAACTACTTTCCCAATCTGGAATTGCTTAAGCCGTTCGAACAGCAGATGGTCTTTGCGAGTTACACCGGCGGCGAGGTCACGGTGGAAGGATACATCAACAAGCTGACCGATGTGCCGGAAGCGTACCGGCCGCGACTGGACAATCTTGAGGCGGTGCGTTCGACCGTGTTTCAGTTGGAGCTGAAGAATATCCTCGAGTACGAGGCGGACCAGCGCAAGATCGGCGAGCGGACGGAGTACCAAAAGCGCATCACTGATTTTCGCGAAGGGTTGATGGTCGACAAGTTCGTGCGGCAGATTTTGGGCGGACCGATTTCCGCGAGCGAGGACGAGATTTACGAGTACTACAACACGCATTCGGACGAATTTTCCGACCCGAGGCAGTTGCATCTGCTGGAGATTCAGCAGGACTCGGTGGCGCAGATTGAGCGCATCATCGACCAACTGCGCGAGGGCGCGGATTTCGCGCAGTTGGCGCGGCAATACACGAACCGCGACGGTGCGCGGCAAAGCGGCGGCGATCTGGGTTGGGTGACAGCGGCGGGATTTCCGCGGCTGTGGGAGGCGGCAGCGCGGCTGTCGGTCGGGCAATGGTCGGACCTGATTTTGAACGAGAGCGGCAAGTACTCCGTGGTCAAGGTGCTGGAAATCAAGCAAGCGGCACTGCGGCCGATTACCGATGTCACGGCGGCGGTCCAACAGAAGGTCATCGACCTGAAGCGATCCTCGGCGATGGTCGACTGGCTGCGCGAACAGCGGGGAAAGGCCAAGATCGAGATTCATGAAAACGTGCTGGAGAAGACAATCGACAAGACGAAGTATGCGAATCAAGGTTAGAGTCATCGCAGCCGTCTGGTTGGTGCTGCTGACCGCGGTGCCGGCGGCGGCCTGGGAAGAGCTGGACAAGATTGTGGCGGTGGTGGGCGACCGGGTGATCCTGGCTTCGGAGCTTGAGTTCCAGATTCAGATGTACGAGGTGCAGACCAAGTCGGCGCTGAACACGCCGGACAAGCGCGACGCGTTTCGCCGGGACCTGCTGGAGCAGATGATCAACGACCGGCTGATTCTGATCCGGGCGAAGGAAGACACGACGATTGTGATCTCGGAGAGCGATATCGATGCGGCGCTGGAGGAGCGACTGGAGGAATTAAAGTCGCGGTTCCGGTCGTCGGCGGAATTCGAGGCGCAGGTAGCGGCGGAAGGCTACACGATGCGCGAGTTGAAGAACAAGCTGCGACTGGATATTCACGACCAGTTGTACAAGGACCGGTTGATCAACAAGCTCTTGAGCAAGGTGTCGGTCTCGCGCGCGGATGTGGAGAAATTCTACGCGCAGTACCGCGACAGCCTGCCGAACCAACCGGCGATGGTGAAGCTGGCACACCTGCTGCTTCCGGTCGAAGCGACGAAAGAGCTGGGAGATTCGCTGCGGGCGAAAGCGGAGATGATCCGGCAGAAGATCCTGGCGGGGGAAAGTTTCGAGCTCTTGGCGCAGCAGTATTCCGAGGATCCGTCAGCGGAGACGGGGGGCGACCTGGGAACATTCCGCAAGGGCGATCTGGTTCCGGAGTTCGAGCGGGCGGCGCTGGCGCTAAATCCGGGGGAAGTCTCGCCGGTGGTGCACACGCCATTCGGGTACCACATCATCAAGCTGGTGGCGAAGGCGGAGGACAATTTCCATGCCAAGCATATCCTGCTGCTGGAGCACGCGACCGGAGCCGACAGCCTGCGCGCGGAGGCGAAAGCACGGGCGCTGGCCGATTCGGCGCGGGCGGGTGCGGATTGGACCGAACTGGTGAAGAACTATTCGATTGACGACAAGACGCGGACGAATTCAGGGGAATTAGGTTGGTACCCGCTGGAGGAACTGCCGGAGGTTTACCAAGCGCCGCTGGCGGGACTGGAGTTGAATCAGATTTCCGAGCCGGTGTGGACGCCGGAGGGCTTGCATCTGATGAAGCTGCTTGAGCGCAAGACCGCGCGGCCGATTTCGATTGCCGAGGATTACGACATGTTGAAGGAGTACGCGCGGCGACAGAAGTCTTCGGAAGTGATCGCGCGGATAGTCGACGAAATGAAGGACCGGGTATACATCGACCTGCGGGGCATTTGAGCGGGCGGCAGATGATGCGATTAGACCAATTCTTGCAGAAAACGGGGATTGTGAAGCGGCGGGCGCTGGCGAAGGAAATCTGCGACCGCGGGAACGTCGAACTCAACGGGCGAACGGCAAAGGCGGCACACGAAGTCAAACCGGGCGACGAGTTGGTGGTGAAGTTCCGCGAGAAGCGCTGTCGCTACCGGGTGAGTGATGTCCCGACGGGCAATGTGCGCAAGGATCAGCGCGAAGCGTATGTTGAGTTGACCGCCGAAGAACATTTCCACAGTCTCTGATGCCGCACAAGTACCACGAAATCAAACGCGAACTCGAGAAAGCGATCCTGGTCGGTGTACAACTGCGCCAGACCAATGAGCGCGTTTTCGGCGAGACGATGGCCGAGTTGCGCGAATTAGCGGTCTCGGCGGAGGCGGAGGTGACGGGGCTGGTCACGCAGAAGCGGCCGGCGCCGGATAGTCGATTCTTCATTGGCGGCGGCAAGGTTGAGGAGATCAAGGCGCTGATCGGATCGAGCGGAGCAAACCTGGTAATTTTCGACGATCAATTGTCGCCGGCGCAGGTGCGAAATCTGGAGAAGGAGTTGCAGGTCAAGGTGATTGACCGGGGCAACCTGATCCTCGATATCTTTGCCAAGCGGGCGGCAACCAGCGAAGCGAAACTGCAGGTGGAATTGGCGCAACTGGAGTATTTGTATCCGCGGTTGACGAACATGTGGTCGCACTTCTCCAAGCAATATGGCGGCGTGGGAACGCGCGGACCGGGGGAGACGCAGTTGGAAGTGGACCGGCGGCTGGTGCGGGATCGAATCGCCAAGTTGAAGGAGCATCTGGAGCGGGTCAACCGGCAGCGGCAGACGCAGCGCAAGCGGCGGCAGGATGTTTTCAAGATTGCGCTGGTCGGCTACACCAATGCTGGTAAGTCTACTATTTTCAATCACTTAACCAAGGCGGGCGTGTGGGCGGACGATCTGCTTTTCTGCACGCTGGATGCGGTGACACGGTACCTGCCGATCAGCCAGAAGTACCGGATCGTGATTTCAGACACGGTGGGGTTTATCCAAAAAATTCCCCATGAATTGGTGGCCTCGTTTCAATCCACGCTGGATGAGGTGCGATATGCGGATTTGCTGTTACACATCGTGGATATTGCCCATCCGAATCGCATCGATCATTACGAGCAGACCAACCGGGTGCTGGAGGAGATCGGGGCCGGGGCCGTGCCGCGGCTATTATTGTTGAACAAGGCGGATTTAGTGCCGGCGGAGGAGATTCCCTTAATTGATCTGGAATTTCCGCCAGAACGGGTATTTGTGGTGTCGGCACGGACGCTTCTGGGGGTCGACAAAATGCTGAATTTTTTGACCGGCTTTGTCGAAAAGGAAGTAGGGGCAAGAATCAGGGCAACGGGACAGACTCATGGCCAAGCGTGAAATTCTAATTGTTGACGACAACCCCAATATGGCTTCCCTATTGTCGGAAATGCTGGACGTTTTCGACTTGAAAAGCCGCGTGACGACCGACGGCGAGACGGCATTGCAGCTTCTGGACGAGGAGCATTTTTCGCTCGTCATTACAGATCTGAAGATGCCGCGGATGTCGGGCACTGAGCTATTAGCGGCGATTAAGGGGAAGCATCCGGAGGTGCCGGTAATCGTCATCTCGGGATACAACGTGGGGTCGAGCGAGGGGCAAGTGGTCCAGGGTCTGGCCAACGGCTTCATTCACAAACCTTTCAAGATGGCCGACATCCAGTCGGTCGTCGAGCAATTCCTGTAAGCAGCTTCTTCACGGTCCCATTGCACGCTCAGCCGCGGGCGGTGAGTTGCGATGATTTCTATTGACACCAGCGAGGTGATCACCTAATGTTTGCGCGATTCAAGTCGTATCAGCGAAGGCGTGAGGAATTGGATTCCGGCGCGAACAGGAGGTTTTTGCAGATGGTCGATTTCGTGAAGAAGATGATGATGATATTCGGCATTATTGCCGCTGTGATCTGTTTGACCTGGGAGCACGCGGACGCGCAGTCGTTGGGCGAGTCGATGCTGACCAAGGGAGATTCGATTGCGGTGTATGTCGATGCCGAGGATTGGGAGGCGATGAAGGCGGCGCGTGAGGGGCAGGTGGTGAAGATGAAGGTGCTGGAGAACATCGTCAAGTTCGACAAGAAGCTGGTCAACAAGGGTCAGTCGGTCTATGCAACGGTATTGAAGCGCAGTCGCGGCGGGGCGTATGCGGGCAGCGGCAAGCTGGTGCTCAAGATCGATTCGACGCACTCCACCGGCAAGACGATGATCCCGCTGCGCGGCGGGGCGGAGTTCAAGGGCAAGAGCGGCGCGGGCAAGAAGGTCATCTCGATCGTGCTCTTCCCCATCGGCTGGCTGATTAAGGGCGGCGACGTGGAGTTCCCCGAGGGGAAAAACGTGTTCAAGCCGGTAACGGTGGATGACGTGCCGTTGAAGTATCAGAAGTAGTATTCAAAGCAATTGCAGATTTCGACGCGGCTGACCGGGAGGTTGGCCGCGTTTTGTATTTCTGCAGGTACCGGTCGACGGCAACGCCGCAGCGGCAGAGCGCTGGGCGAGATTCGAGGGGCTTTCCAACCCACTTTTCACATTGAATGAGCGGAGGAGTTTGCCTGGATTTGGGCGAGTAGGCGAGCTGCTACGGTAGTTGATCATTGGAGGC
>JADYYF010000002.1 GCA_020853795.1 Candidatus Zixiibacteriota bacterium | reverse complement strand
CCACGTTGCGTCCCAAAGTCTTTGCCGAAGCCAAGCTCGACACCGCCCGCAGTGGAGCCATCGAGCCGTTTGCATCTTCCGCATCATCCAAGCTTCAGGTCGAAACCGGTGCTGCCGGCGGCGGCGGGGAAATCACACTCGCCGAGGCCGACATCATCGTGGCCGGCGGTCGCGGTCTGCGCGAACCTGCCAATTTCCACCTGATCCGCGAATTGGCCGATGCTGTCGGCGGCGCCGTCGGCGCCTCCCGTGCCGTCGTCGATGCCGGGTGGATTCAGTACAAGTATCAGGTCGGTCAGACCGGCCGTACGGTAAATCCCAAACTCTACTTCGCCATTGGCGTCTCCGGTGCCATCCAGCATCTCGTCGGTATGCAATCCTCCGGGACGATCGTCGCCGTCAATCGCGATGCCGACGCGCCGATTTTCAACGTCGCCACCTACGGAATCGTCGGCGACCTCTTCGAGATCGTTCCGGCCTTGACCGAGAAATTCAAGAAAGAACTGCATAAGTAGCAGGCGGAAAGGCCCCGTTCATTGCTTCGTCTGGCCGCAGTCGATATCGGCTCCAATTCCTCGCTCTTGCTCATCGTTGAGCGCAACGATAGCGGGCAACTGCGCGTTCTGGTCGATACCAAAGCCTCGACTCGACTGTCCGCCGGTGCCGCGGCCGGCGGCGTCATAACACCGGAAGCCCTCGCGCGACAAATTGCCGTCCTTGACAAGTTTGCCGCAATCATCAAAGACTTTGAAGTCTCCGAGGTTCATGCCTGCGGCACCCAGGTCTTCCGCTCAGCAACCAATGGCCCGGTGCTGGCCACGCTGATCGCCAAACAATACGACTGGACGATGGAGATCATCAGCGGTGCCCATGAAGCGGAATTGTCGTACCGCGCCGCGGCGACCGGACTGACCAACGTGCCCGAACGCCGCATTGTTCTCGATGTCGGCGGCGGCTCCAGCGAGGTGATCTTCGGCGCGCGCGACCGCATCGAACGCAGCAAAAGCTTCGCGATCGGCGCCGTGAATCTTACCGAATCATGCGGACTTGACACTCTGCTGACCGAAGCCAAGCGAGCCTCCGCACTGGAACACATGGCCGATGCTTTCACCGGCCTGGACCGCATGGGTCGGCCGGCGTTCAACGCCCAAGTCATCGCTGTGGGCGGCACCGCCACGACGTTAGGCGCGATGAGCCTGAATCTGACCGAATTCGATCCCGACCGCGTCCACGGCACGATGCTCAGCCGCGTCTGGATCGAAGAGCAAATCGCCCACCTTGGCGCCATCAGCAGCCTCGGACGCTCCAAGTACATGCCTTTCGACCCCGACCGCGCCGAAATCATCGTCGGCGGGGCGCTGATCCTCCACTACCTGTTGCGGCAGTTCGCCTTCGAGAAACTCACGGTCTCCAACCGCGGACTGCGCTGGGGGCTGATTCTGGCCGCCTTGGCTGCCCGCATCGGTTGAGGATTAAACAGTCGCATGTCTCGGTTCGTCTGTAAAACAGCTTGACGGCACTTCCCAAATTGCTACCTTCCCGCAGGAGGAATCGCTATCGAAAGATCGTCATCGAGAAGAACTTAGCCGATTCGGATCTATCAGTTTGAAGTTGACTTACACCAGACCGAAACTCCTGCACTTAAGCACGGCTTCGGTTTTTTCGTTTTTGGGAAGGTAGGCTAATGATCAAAGGACTTTGCATAAGCTGCCTCGGTCTCGCGCTGCTGCTGGCAGTGAGCCTCTCGGCCGCCACCGGGGCGTTGCCGACGTTCTCCAAGGCGCACGACGGCACACCCACGCTACTCGACAATTCTGTTGTCGATATCATCACGGTGGGAAATGCGATCTGGATCGCCACCGGCAACGGCATTGCCCGAACCACCGACGGCGGCATCACCTGGATGACCTTCAACGCCCCCGAGTCGTTCGAAGATGATGCGATTGGGGCCATCGGCGCTTCCGGATCGCGTGTGCTCGCCGCCACCGCCAGCACCACTCTCAACCAGACTGGTGCCGGGCTCTATCTCACCGACAACGGCGGCGATTCCTGGCAATACGTCGAAAACCGACTTTTCGGCCTTCCCAACCGGCTGGCCTATGACCTCGCCGTCTACGATAGCGTCATTTACGCCCCCGTTTTCGGCGCCGGACTCTTGCGGAGTCTGGACGGGGGAAGCAGTTGGTCGCCGGTGTTTCCGTCCACCGAGATCGCCGACGACTTCGAGGGTGACAGCCTGATCAACGAAGCGGGTCATCTTCGCGGCCTGATGTTCTCCGCGCTGGTTGATCCGACCCATGAAAATGCCAAGATCGTCTGGACGGGAAGCGCTGAAGGCGTTCAGCTATTCTACTACGTCAGCAAGCACGTCAAGCTGATTTCGAAAAACATCATCGACATCGCCAATACCGGTTCCGAATGGTGGTATGCCACCGATCGCGGCATTACGAACGTCAACGACACCGTCTTCGCCATGCGCTCCTGGGACATCGACAACGGACTGCCGGGCTATCTGTTCAGCGCGATCGCTGCCAATGGCGACACCGTGATCGCCGGTGTTTTCGATACGCTCAGCCACTCCGGCCAGGGCTTCGTCGTCACCACCGATCGCGGCGCCACCTGGGAATCCAAATCGACCCCGCAGGCCGCCGGAACAAACCGCCGGGTGGAAGAGCTTGGCTTCTGGGGCGACGAAATCTGGGCCGCCTGCGATCACGGCGGGCTAATCCGATCCACCGATCTCGGCGACACCTGGTCCAACTTCTACTTCGACAACGGCAACCAGAGCGAAGACAATCTGCGCAATCGCTTCCATTGTCTCGATATCTCCCCGCGTGAGGACTTCGTCCGCATCTCGGCCGGCACCGACTCCGGGGTGGTGGCCTTCTATTTCAATCCGGGCGGCGATCTCGACTCCACTGCCTATCTCAACCTGTTCGACAATGCGACCTGGGGACAGAAAGTCATTACCCTGGCGACGATGAAGACCCGGCACGGCGAAGAGTTCTGGGCGGGTGTCGAATCGTTCAAAGACCAATTCGGTAGCCACCCGGCAACCCTTCGAACCACCAACAACGGCTTCACTTGGGAACACTACCTCGTCGGTCCGCCCGCTGTAACCTGTTATGACATCGAAATTGGCGAGTACTACGGCGATACGGTCATCTTCGCTGCCACCTCCGGCGGCATGCGGCGCTCGCAGGACTACGGCGCGCACTTCGACGTTCTCACCGTTGCCGACTTCTTCTCACCGACGAGTATTCCTATCGGCACTCAGTTCAACGCCGTTGAAATGAGCCAGTACGAGGTTCATGTTGGCTCCGCCGGTTCCGGGCTCGGACAGATGTACCTCGCCCAGATTGGCTCGCAGTTCCTTTTCAATTTCCGCGTTTATCAGCCGAATCTCGATCCGGATCAATTTGACTTCATCTGGCGGTCATATAACGGCGTCGGTGCGGTTCCCAAGGAGGATAGCCTCCCCGGCAATTTTGTCGTCTCCTTAGCCCTTCAGCAAAGCGGGGACAGCAGTCTCGTCTGGGCCGCCACCAGGCGCGGTGAGGACCTCGGCCACCCCTCCGTGTGCTACTCGACCGATCAAGGCACATCCTGGGTCGAGACCATCGCCGACGTCATGGCCTGGAACATCGCCTTCAACGGCGATACCGTCTTCTTCGCCGCCGACCAGGGACTCTACATGTCGACTGATTTCGGCGCCAACTGGACGGTGCCGACCATCTACGACCCCGCCACCGGCCGCAGTATCGCCGACGATGTACCCGTCTACGCCGTGCGCATGATCGGCGATCGCCTCTGGGTTGGCACCGAAGACGGCCTCGCACACACCCAGGACTTCGAGAACTGGACGATCATCCGCACCTTCGTTGATATCCCTGCAACGGCCGGCGACGACGACCGCACGTTCGTGACGCCGAATCCCTTCTCGCCCTACCTCGGCATCGGCGATTTGAAGTTCCACTACAAACTGAAGCAGAATGGCAAGGTGACCATCACCGTCTACGACTTCGCCAACAACATCGTGAAGAAAGTCGTGGACGGCGTTGAGCGGCTGGCCAATGTGCAGTACGACGATATCGATACCTGGGACGGCACCAACGGCAACGGCGAGAAAGTTGCCGCCGGCGTCTACTTCTATTTACTCGAAACCACCAGTGGCGAAGAATACTGGGGCAAGTTGATGGTGATACCATGATGCTAAGACGATTTTTCCTGGCGCTCCTTGCGTCGCTGCTGCTGGCGGCGACCGCCGCTGCCGGCGATGATTACGGCGGCTACGGCGGCGCCTTTCTCCAGATGTCGGTAACTCCGCGCGCGGTCGGCATGGGCAACGCCTACACCGCCGTCTCGGATGATATCGCCGGCATCTTCTTCAACCCCGGCGCTGTTGCCCAGTTGCAACGCCTGACCATTGGCGGTGCCTACCGCGACATGTCGCTGCAACGCTCGCTTCAGCAGTTCGCCGTGCTCTTTCCGGTGCGCGGTGAGGCCGCCATCGCTTTCTCCGGGGAGATGGCTTCCACCGGCGGCGTTATTGGCCGTGACGAACGCGGCGTCGACACCGGTGAACTCGACAACCTCGATGGCGTCATCGCCATCGCCTTCTCCCGCCGTTTCTCGCGCTATCTGACCCTCGGCGGCGATATCCGCTACTACTACCAGAAACTGGAATCCATCTCGGCCTACTCGGCCGGGTTCGATGTCGGCGGCATGATCCATCTTGACCGTGAAAGCATCTTGCCGCTCGACGGGCCGATCGACCTCGTGCGCTTCGGCGCGGTCGTGCGCAATCTGGCGGCCAAGTATCCATGGAATACCGGCGAATACTGGAGTCAGCGCGGGGAACTGGGAACCGATGTCACCGACAAGGTACCGTTTGTTGTTAAGGCCGGCGCTTCCGTACTGCTGTTGAAAGAACGCCTGCTGCTGGCAGTCGATGGAGAGAAGCACGAAGAGTTTTCGCCCAAACTATATGCCGGAGGCGAGTTCAAGATTGTCCCGCAACTGGCCCTGCGCGCCGGCGTTGCTGCCGGCGAACCGGCCTTCGGCGTCGGCTTCACTTTGCCGATAAAAACGGTGTTGGCCAAAGTTGACATCGCCGTCGAACAGGCTCGCAATGTCGGCGGCTGGGAGTCAATCTTTGGTTTTTCAGTTGGTCTTTAATCTCGAGGCGGTGCGTGCGCTATAATATCCTCCTGCTGGTTCTGGTGATCGTCGCGGCCGGACAGCTGTCGGCTGCCGACCCCGGTTCGGTCGGTTTCAACTTCCTCAAAGTCTCTCCTGGCGCGCGAAATGCCGCCATGGGTGAGATCGGGGCGTCCCTGCCGGCTGACCTCTACGGCGTCTATTTCAATCCGGCCGGAATCGTCGGAATCCCCCAGTCCAGCGTCAGCTTCATGCACCTTGAAGGCATCTTCGATACGCGGCGGGAATTCCTCGGTGCGGCGACCAACGCCTTCGGCGGTGCGCTGGCCCTGGGCTTTGACTATTTCAAAGTTGGCGACCTCGAAGCCCGCGATGCTCCGACCGAAGAACCTATCGGCCTGTTTGACTCACAGGATTGGCTGCTCGCTCTCAGTTATGCCCGGCCCGTTGGCGCCAAGTTTTCGGCCGGCCTAACCGGCAAGTACGCAGCCGAGAAAATCGAATCCCGCACGGCGGACGCCGTTCTCTTTGATGCCGGCCTGCAGTTTCATCCGACGCCCGCCGCGACCCTCGGCCTGGCCTTGCGCAATGTCGGCAGCAAACCCAAATTCAGCGCTGAGGAAATCGACATACCCGTTACCGTCGCCGGCGGCGTTAGCCTCGCGGTCCACGGTTTGACTGCCGCGCTCGAACTCGCCGCGCCCAAAGAGTCCGACCTGCGCGTAAATCTCGGCGCCGAAAAGGTTCTCGCCGAAATCTTCGCCCTCCGCGCCGGCTACAAAATCGGCTATGACGAAGAGAATTTCTCCGCGGGCGCCGGCTTTCGCAAGTCGATCTGGCAGATTGACTATGCTTTCGTCCCCTTTAAGTCGGGCCTCGGCTCGACCCATAGTTTTGCACTCACAATTAATTTCAAAGCATAGGAATTCGTAATGGCAAAGTATCGGATCGCGTGGTTACCCGGTGACGGCGTTGGTGTGGATGTGATGGAGGCAACGCGCATCGTCCTGGACAGAATGAAACTGGATGCGGAATATGTGCACGGCGACATCGGTTGGGAATTCTGGTGCCGGGAGGCCAATCCACTCCCCGACCGTACCATCAAGCTTCTCAATGAGACCGACTGCGCCCTGTTCGGTGCTATCACCTCCAAGCCCAAGGAAGAGGCCGAAGCGGAACTGGTGCCGGAACTGCGCGGAAAGAAGCTCGTCTATTCCTCGCCGATCGTCCGCCTGCGTCAGGAATTCAACCTGCGCACTAACAAGCGCCCCTGCAAAGCTTACGACGGCAACCCGCTCAATTACAAAGAGGGCGTCGATATCACGGTCTTCCGTGAGAATACCGAAGACTTGTACGCTGGCGTGGAGTTTTACCCGCTGCCCAAGGAACTCTCCGCCCAGATGACAACCCTCAATAAGAAGATGAAGCGCTTCGCCGAACTGCCGCCGGAAGATGTTGCGATGTCGTGCCGCCTCATCACGCGCCTCGGCTCCCGCAACATCGTTAAGGACGCCTTTGAAGAGGCAAAGAAAACTGGCAAGAAGTCGGTGACGATCGTCGAGAAACCCAATGTCCTGCGCGAAACGTCCGGCTTGTTTACCCGCGTCGGCCGCGAAGTCGCCAAGGACTACCCCGGCATCGAGTGCTGGGAAACCAATATCGACGCAATGTGCATGTGGCTGATCAAGAATCCGCTCGACTATTCGATTCTCGTCACGAGCAACATGTTCGGCGATATCATCTCTGACCTCTGCGCCCAACTCGTCGGCGGCCTCGGCTTCGCCTCCTCCGGCAACATCGGCGACAAGTACGCCGTCTTCGAACCGACGCACGGTTCCGCGCCCAAATACGCCGGCCAGTACAAGGTCAACCCGATGGCGACCTTCCTCGCCGCCAAATTAATGCTCGAATGGTTGGGTGAGACTAAGGCAGCCGATCGCCTCGAAAGCGCTATCGCTGCTGTTATCAAGGAAGGCAAGGTCCGCACCTACGACATGGGCGGCAAGTCCTCGACCATCGACATGGCTAATGCCGTTGCCGCTAAACTCTGATTCTTCGCATTTGTTGATTATCGCGGGCGCGCTCGTCGCGCCCGTCTTTTTTTGCCCGCCCTATTGGTGGTGTCGCTCTTTTAGCAGTTGCACCATCGAGCCAAACTCCGCGCCCAGCAGGACCACCGTCGCCGAATAGTAGACCCAGAGAAAGAGCAGGGCTAACGATGTGAACGATCCATAGATGGTGAAACCTCCACCAAAGCTGCGCACGTAGTAGTCGAAGACCAGCTTGGCCAGTTCCCACAACACGCCCGCCAACAGCGCGCCGATAAAGGCGCTCTTCAGGTGATGCCAGCGGCTCGGCAGCAGGTAGTAGATCCAGGTGAACAGCATCACCGAAATCAGCAGCGGCACGCCGTAGGAGATGATCGTACCCAGCACCGGGATGTCGATGATCGAAATCTGCAGCAGCGGCAGTTGGTTGTCCTTCAGTGCCTGCAAAATCGTCGTTAGCGCCAACGAGACCGTCACAAACAGCATCATGATCGGTACGCAGATATATGCTACCAGCCGCGACTTCCAGAAACTGCGCCCGCCCCGTGTCCGCCAGATGCGGCTCATCGCTTCCTCCAGTACGGCGAAGACGCGCGTGCTGCCCCACAGCATGCCGATCAAGCCCAGCAGCCCGTAAAGCGTCTTGTTCTGGACCGTCTCGGAAAACAGCTTCAGTGCCCCGGTCGCCGCGCCGGGGAAGTTGCCCGACACGAAATTCACGATATCATGCAACGCCTGGTCCGACGAGGCCAGAAAGAACCCCATCACCGAAGCCGCCAGGAGCAGGAAGGGAACGAACGAGAGCAGGGCATAGAACGAGATCGCGGCCGCCAGGGTCGAGATATTGTCGATGACAAATGTCCGTCGCAACAGCAGGACGAAAATGCGCCACAACTGCTGCCTCACGAGTCATCTCCCGACAGCATAATCCCGATCGGTCGCAACGAGTCAATGTTGTCGCAGAAAACCTTGAGCGCAGCCGTGATCGGAACCGCCAGGATAATCCCGATCGCTCCCCACAGCCAGCCCCAGTACAAGGTCGACACCAACTGCGCCAGCAGGCTGATATTCAACGAGCCCTGCAACATCCGCGGCGTGATGATGTTCGACTCGACGAACTGCACCGCCATGAAAAAGGCAACCACCAGCACCACCGCTACAATCGAATTGAACTGAATATAGGCCATAATCGCCGGCGGCACCGCGCCGACATACGCACCGACGTACGGCACCAGATTCAGCAGCGCCGCCAGCGGTCCCCAAATGTAGGCGTAATCCACGCCGCCAATGAGCAGACCCACCGTGAACACGATCGCCAGCGCCACCGTGATCACGAACCGTTGCCAGATATAGCCCGCAATCCGATTCGAAACATCGCCGATGATCGCCGCCGTTGCCTCGGTCTGCTCCTGCCCGAACAGCGACTTGAGCCGCCGATTGTAGGCCGGCTGCTCAATCAGCACGAACAACGTCAATAGGAACACCAGCACCGCTTGCCCGAGAAAGCTGAACACCGAACCGACACCTTTGAAGATGAACTTGGGAATCGTCGAAAGACTCCCCAGATCGATCTTGCTGAGTACTTCATCCAGTTTGGTATTGACCAGGTCGCTCAACCACGGCGGCAGATTGGTGAACTTGGCCGCCCGCATCTGCTGAAACTGCTCCCAATAGCCCGGCACATTGCTGGCGAACTGCATCGCCTGCCCGTAGATCAGCAGTCCGATCAACGCCAGCACGACCACTGCCAGCAGCAACACCAACAACACCGCTACCAGGTGCGGCACCTTCCATTTCTTGAGCTGGCTGATAACCGGCCATAGCACATAGGCCAACGTGATCGCGGTCACCAGCGGCACCAGGATTCCCGCCGCGAAATAGCAGAATGCGGTCAAGCCCGCCAGCGCCAGTATTGGCACCGTGATCTGGCTCAGCGGCAGCGTCCGCGCCTGTTCGGCCATCCTACCCTCCAATCAATTTCTCGAATTCGGGCTCGGTCAGAATCGTGATGCCGAGCTTGAGCGCGTCTTGGTATTTGGACCCGGGATCAGCGCCGACGACAACATAATCAGTTTTTTTCGAGACGCTCGATGCGACTTTCGCCCCCAAATCGATCAACAGCTTCTTGGCTTGATCACGGGAATAGTTCTCCAGCCCGCCCGTGATCACGAACGTCTTCCCCGCGAGCGGCCTCGGCCCGGCATTGATCTGGTAGGTCGGGAAGGCCTTCCACGCCTTCTCCAGCTTCTCGATCACTTGCCGATTGCTGCGATTGGCGAAAAAATCAACAATGCTCTCCGCCACGATCGGCCCGATCCCCTCCACGCTGCTCAACTCCTCGGCCTTCGCTTTTCCCACTCGCTCGACACTTCCGAAATTCACCGCCAGCAGCCGCGCAACGTGCTCGCCGACGTTGCTGATCCCCAGTGCCGCGATCAGATGCGCCAGGTCCGCGCCCTTGCTCTTCTCGACCGCCGCCAGCAGATTCGTCGCCGACTTCTCCGCCATTCGCTCCAGGCCGGAAACCTGCTCCAGTTTCAGGTAATACAAGTCCGCAAAATCATGAATCAGCTTGCTCTGCAGCAACTGCTCAATCAGCTTCGGCCCCAGCCCCTCGATATCCACACCGCTCTTGGAGGCAAAATGAATAATCCGTTCCGCTACCTGCGCCGGGCAAGAGAGATTCGGGCACCGGTGGGCTGCCTCACCTTCAATGCGAACAACCTCGCTGCCGCACTCCGGGCACTTCTTCGGCATCGCGAACTGCTTTTCCTTGCCCGTGCGCTTGGCCGTCAGCGGCTTTACCACTTCCGGGATAACATCGCCCGCCCGCTGGATAATCACCCGGTCCCCGATCCGGATATCCTTCCGCATCACCTCGTCATAGTTGTGCAGCGTCGCGCGCCTGACCTCCACGCCGCCCACGCGTACCGGCCTCAACTGCGCCACCGGCGTCAACGTGCCGGTGCGTCCGACCTGAACCACGATATCCTCAACGACTGTCTCCTCCTGTTGTGGCGGAAACTTCATTGCAATCGCCCAGCGCGGCGAACGCGACAATTCGCCCAGCTTCTGCTGCTGCCGGAAGGAATTGACCTTGACGACCATCCCGTCAATATCGTACTCCAGCGCCGGACGCTTCTCGTTGAGAAGATTGTACCGCTCGATGACCTGTTCCGCGAAATAGCACAATTGCGCCTCCGGCGTCACTTCGAACCCCAGTTGCGTCAATTGTCGCAGCAACTCCCACTGCGTGCCGAGTTCAGCGCCCTCGATGCGCCCGACGCCGTGCGCGTAAAAGCGCAGCGGTCGGGAAGCCGTGATCGTCGGGTCCAGTTGTCGCACCGAGCCCGCCGCCGTATTTCGCGGGTTGGCGTATAGCTCTTCACCCTGCTGCTCGCGCTCGCGATTGAGCCGCGCAAAATCCGACTTGCCCAAGATGATCTCGCCCCGCACCTCCAGCCGTCCGATTTTTTTGTCGCGCAAACTCAGCGGGATGTTCTTCACCGTACGCAGATTCGTCGTGACATCCTCGCCGGTCGTCCCATCCCCCCTCGTCAATCCCAGCGCCAGGATACCCTTCTCGTAGACCAGTTCCACCGCCAGGCCGTCCAGCTTCGGCTCGGTCAAATACTCGATCGTCTGCGGGTCTCCGGCCAAGATCTCCTCCACCCGCCGCTGGAAATCGAAAAACTCCTCCGGCGTGATCGCCTTGTTCAGCGACAGCATCGGCACCGCCCGCCGCACCGAGCGAAACGCCGTCGCCGGCGGCGCGCCCACCCGCTGCGTCGGCGAGTCGGGGCGCTTCAACTCCGGAAACTTCGCTTCCAACTCCGTCAATTCATCGAATAACCGGTCGTATTCGGCGTCGGTGACTTCCGGGTCATCCAATACGTAATAGCGATAGTTGTGATGGTTGATCAATTCCACCAGATCGTCGATCCGGCGCCGCGCTTCATTCTTGGTCATGCGGGTGAATTTACCATGCCGCAAGCGTGCTGTCAATCGCCGAGCCATGCCCCGAAAACGCCCGCCAGAAATTGACAAGGACGACCTCAAGCTCGTCTTTCTGGTTGACAGAGCATTGCACAATGAGTTTCATTTCTTGCACGATCGTCAAAGTGAGGGATCAGCCATGAAAGAACTTGAGACCGCCGCAGAGTCCCAAAGGCTTGCCGTTGCGCACCGCCTCTGCCCGTTGCTTACAATCTTGACCGTTGTAGTTTTCGTCTGGCCGTCGTTCGCACAGCAGAAGGTCGGCACCTTGCCTGACCCGGTCACCGACTACGCCTTTGCGTTCTATTCACTGAACTTCATCGACGGCGCCGCCGCTGCGCGTGGCGGTTCCGGTGTCGCTCTTGCGCTGGGAGCCCGTTCTGCGCTCGCCAACCCCGCTGGTCTGCTTGGAGGCGACCGCCTCCAGGTACATCTCGGCGGTGCTGGCTTCCGCAATGATCTCGACCCCGCGCCTCCTCGGTTCCCCGCAACACCGTACAAGCAACCCAACCCGCGCGCTACCGCCGCTGCCGCGATGCGCCTCGGGGATCGGATCGCCCTCGCCGCCGGCTTCAGCAATGTTCGCTACTACGAGTCACACCTGCGCTGGGAGTACGAAGAAACGACCTACGAATTCCCCAATGGCACCGGGCGCTTCTTCGTTTACAGCATCGACCGCCGTCTCCGTGTGCTGCAGTACTCGCTCGCCCTCGCCGTCGCGGCAACCGACAACTTCTCTGCAGGCATCGCCGTTGACTATCAGCACTTCACCCTCGGCTTTGACGAGGCCAGTACCGACAGCTCGTTCCCGACCCGCATCAATGCCCGCGACACGCACGATGCTGTCTTGCTTCGCTTCGGCGCATTGCAGCGGATCGGCGATGTCACTTTGGGCCTGACCGTGCGCAGCGGCGACCGCTTCACCTTCGCCGTGAACGATGATAGCCGAGACTGGGGTGAGTCCTCGCAAATTCCTTGGGAGTTCTCCCTCGGCGCATCATATCGCGACTTGTTCACCTGCGAAGGGAAGTGGTACTACTTCCGCGACAACTACAATCCGACCGACTTGTACGACCTCGGCGCCGGCGCTCATCTCTCCCTGATAACCCGCGGTGAGAATGCTTTACTGCACCTCAATCTCGGCCTGATCTATCGCCACCTCCTGGAAGTCTACAGCAGGCGCGACGCCCAAGCCTTCATCAATTCCGGACTCGAGGCCGATTTTGGCTGTTTTCATCTTGCCGCCACTGTCCTCAACGGCCACTGGCTCAACAATGAACGGCTCCGCGTATCAGAACTTCAGCTGGCGGTCGGGTATGGCGCCGACTGACGGGTGAAAGTCAGCGTTTGTTGTTGACTCACTCGTCCGATTTCCATCTTTTCCGAGCATGCCGGATCAACCGCATGGCCTGACCAAGATCATCTGCACGCTCGGCCCCGCCAGTGCCGACGAAGCCACCATCGAACAGCTGGTGCGCAGTGGCATGGCCGTAGCGCGTCTCAATTTTTCCCACGGTGACCACGCCTTCCACAAACGGATGATCCAGCGCCTTCGCCGCGTGTCGCGGCGCGTCGGGCGACCGGTAGGCATTCTTCAAGACCTATCCGGCCCTAAGATCCGCGTCGGCCGCATCAAAGACGGAGCCGTCGAAATCGTCGATGGCGCCCGCCTTAAGATCGTCCCCCATGACATCCTCGGCGACGCCTCGACCATCTCCGCCAGCCCGCCCGAACTGATCCCCGAACTGCGCAAGGGTGACCAGATCTTCATCGATGACGGCATGCTGCGCCTCGAGGTCACCCGCGCCGGTCGCCACGAAATCGAGGCCGTCATCGTCAAAGGCGGCACGCTGCGCGAACGCAAGGGCATCAATCTGCCGACATCCAATCTCTCGTTGCCGTCGCTGACGCCCAAGGATATCGCTGATCTCGAATTCGGCATCGCCCTCGGCATTGACTTCGTCGCTCTCTCTTTCGTCCGCTCCGCCAATGACATTGCCGTCCTGCGCGGAGAAATGCGCCGCCGCGAAGCGGACATCCCGATCATCGCCAAACTGGAAAAACCGCAGGCGATCAAGAAACTGGGCGACATCCTCCAGGCGGCGGATGCCGTCATGGTCGCCCGCGGCGACCTCGGCGTCGAAACCCCGATCGATCAGGTGCCGACGCTACAAAAGAATATCATCACTACCGCCGCGGAAATGCTTAAACCGGTGATCACCGCCACGCAAATGCTTGAATCCATGACCCAGCATCCGATTCCGACCCGCGCGGAGGTCTCCGATGTTGCGAACGCCATCATCGACGGCACCGATGCCGTCATGCTTTCCGCCGAAACCGCTTCCGGCAAGTATCCCGTCGAGGCCGTCTCCATGATGTCGCGCATCATCTGCTCCACCGAGGCCAGTATGCGCGAACGCCTGCAGCCGAAATTCGAACTGGTCGGCCGTCCGGCAGTGGAATTCGCCAACGCCATCGCGGAATCCGCCGTCGATATGGCGCGCGAAATCGATGCCACCTTGATCGCCTGCTTCACGCAAACCGGACTCTCGGCGCGACTGGTTTCCAAGCAGAAGTCCCCCGTGCCGGTGTATGCTTTCACGCCGCACCCCGAAATCCTCAACCGCATGACCCTCTTGCGCGGCGTTCGACCCGTGGCTGTCCCGCACTTCCGCTCGGTCGATCAGATGATTATTGATGTCGAAAAGATTCTCAAGAAACTTGGTCTGGTTTTGACCGGCGACCGCGTCGTTATTGTCGCCTCGGCGCCGGTGCATATCCACGGCGACACCAACATGCTCAAACTGCATACCATCGCCTGACCTCCTGCGCCACTTGCCCCTTGCCGCCGCAACACAATCCGCTATATTTGCCCCATGGCGACATTGCGCAGAAGACTCCGGCTCAAAATTCGACTCGACATTGATCCGCTCAAGATCTGGGACGCGGTCATCAATCCACTCAAGCTGGCGATCTGGTTCTGTAATAAAGGCGAGATCAACCCCAAACTTCGCGGCAGCGTCAAACTGGCCGGCGACAACTGCGTCGCTACCAGCTTTCCTGAGAAAGAAATCAACGGCTCGATCCTTGAACTCGAACCCAATCGCCTGCTCAAATTCTCCTGGCCGATGGCCGGCTCTGCATCCGAAGTCACCTGGATGATTGACGACAAGACTCGCTACTGCGATTTCCTCGTCACTCACGACAAGTTACCGGCAAACTCGCTGATGATGGACGCCTGGATCATCTACCTGTACAACCTCCGCTCGTTCCTCAGCGAAAACCGCCCGGTCTACCGGCTCGACTACTCGCGGCTCGATAAGGGTACCATCCGCCGCGAACTCTTCATGGACGTGATGCCCTCCGTCGTCTTTCGCGCCCTGACCGACCAGCGCTCGGTGCGCGGCTGGTTCTCTACCGCTGCCGAGGTCGAACCACAGGTCGACGGCAAGTATGTAGCCGGCTGGAAGGCTCCCGACGGGTCGCCGATCGGCCCACAGAAAATCATCGAGATCGTCGAAAACAAGAAGCTGGTGTACGACTGGAGTGAAGCCGGTGTCAAAGCTGGCGATCTTGTCACCTGGGAGCTGCTCCGAATCGGTGAACGCACCCGCGTGACTCTCCGCCACTCCGGCTTCCCGCCCGACCAACTCAACCGCAGCCATACTCAGGGATGGCACTCGTATCTGCTCGTCCTGAAGGATTACTGCGAATCGAACGGCCGCGTCAGTTATACCGTCATCGACGGCGACTGGACCGTCTAAACCGCTCACCCCTTCCTGGTCAATCTCGGATCTCCCCTGCGCCAATCGGGCGCGACGAAGCAATCTCGCCTACTGCAGTTTCTTTCCGTGCCGTAGCGCCGACTTCAGTCGGCTCACGTTGTGGTGTATGTCTCAATCAACTCGCAGGGAAGTGTCATTGCGAGGAGCGCCCTTACTCTCACCGATCACACCGCCCTTCACCGCGATGAAGCAATCTCCACACTGAAGCCTTCGTCTCCCCGTATCTCCAACCTCAGTCAGACTCGCCGAAACCCCACGGTAGTCGCACTCCGTAAAGGCGAGGCTCGTCCGCGCCCGCCAACACCGGTGTCCCACCGCCATGACTCATCGTTTCCGACCCCCACGACTTCCGCGCCGACTCCCAACTCACACCTTTACCGCCCGAAAATCATTCCCCCCTATCAAGAGGGGTGGATCGAGCCCGCCGCACCAGCGCCACAGCCGTCTGCGCACCACCTCTCGTCTCGACTCCGCTCCTGTCGCCTTTCCGGCGGGCTCGAGACGGGGTGTGTCTTCTCCTTACGAACTGCACCTCGCTCTTCCTAAGATCGACGGTGCCACCCCCCTCTCCTCCTGGGAGAGGGGTCGGGGGTGAGGGTGCGACACCACCGCACCGAATCATTTTCGCGCTCTTGTCCTAGAATTGCGAACCACACCGCCGTTCGCCGGCGCTGTGCCTATCGCCCGGTGGCGTGGATGACGGCGGGAATCGTTCGCAGCAGAATCTTGGCGTCGAGCATCAGCGACCAGTTGTCGATGTACTCCAAATCCTGCTTCATCCACTGTTCGAACGATGAATCATTCCGGTCGCCGACCTGCCACAGGCACGTGATGCCCGGCTTCATCGAGAGCTTGCGGCGTTGCCAGAAATCGTAATCATGCACTTCGTCCGGCAGCGGCGGCCGCGGCCCGACCAGCGACATCTCCCCTTTGAGAACATTGATCAACTGCGGCAATTCGTCCAGTGACAGCTTGCGCAAAATCTTACCCATTCGCGTAATCCGAGGATCGTTGGCGATCTTGAACACCGGCCCGTCCATCTCGTTGAGGTGCGTCAATTCTTGTCTGACTGCCTCGGCATTAACGACCATCGTCCGAAACTTCAGCATCCGAAACCGCCGTCCGTGCAAGCCACAGCGCTCCTGGCTGAAAAACACCGGCCCGCGTGAGGTCGCCCTGATCAGCACGGCAATCATCGTCATCAACGGCAGCAGCACCAACAATCCCACAGCCGCCGCCAGCCGGTCCGACAGCGCCTTCAAGATCAATCCTAAGTTGTGCTCTGGTTCACGGGTAAACAGCAACGCCGGTTTTCCGGCCAGATCGACCGCATACTGCCGCGAGGCGCTCAACCCGATGAAATCCGCGCTCAGGCAACTGGCCACCCCCATTTCCTCGCACAGTACCATCGCGCCGCGCACGCGTTCGACCAGGTGTGCCGGCACCGTGAAGAACACGAAATCAACGTGATTCGTCTTGATCACCTCCGCCAGTCGTTCAATTGGACCGATCAGCGGTATGTCGCGGTAGCGATAAAGTAACTTGTGATCGTCGAGAAACAGCAGTCCCGCGGCGCGCAGGCCCCACTTGGGACTGTCCAGGATCAGATCAACCGTCTTGCGCACCCGTTCGCGCGTTCCCACGACCAGGGTCGTTTGCACATTTCGGCCCCGCGCTCGCGCATGTTGCAACGCTTTGAGCAGAATCAATCGCAACACAAACAGTGTCAAGAATTGTAGCAGCACAAATGTCGCAAATTGGAGTCGCGGCAGACTCGGCAGGTGCAACAAGTAGGCGGCCACCAGGAATACTCCGGCCGCTCCCAAGGTTAGCACCAAGGCCTCGCGCAGAAAATCAGAAGCACTCTTCAATCGATAGACGTACCGCTCGCCGAGGAAGTAGATGCACGCCGCCAACGCCAGCAGCGCCACCGCCAGCATCTCCGCTTCGCCGCGCGTCGGCAAAATCCAGGCGCCGGTCGAACGCCTGATCCGCAGATACTGCCAGTGCGCCGCGACAAACGCCAGAGCCGACAACAGCAGATCCAGCAGGAAATGCGCTTTCCGCAGTATGCTGACATGTCCGCGCAGCATCGTCTCTGTTACTCCTGCTCTACCAGCGGCTGCAAGACCGCCAGGTAATCCCGCGCTCGCACCCGATAGTCGCAACAGCGCTCCGCAAAAGCGCGACCGTTAGCCCCCAGCCGCCGCGACTCGTCGCGATGTTTGGCCAGATACACTATCTTGGCCGCCAGATCGTCCGCATCCTCCGGCGCCACCGCAATTCCTGCCTCCGCGCCCTCTACCAGCCGGCGTGATTCACCGTTGGTGCCGATTACGATCGGCTTGCCCGCCGCCATCACCTCATAAATCTTCGAGGGAATATTCTTCGTAAACAACTCCGTCTTCCGCAGCGGGACCAGGCAGACATCGGATGCCGCATAATACTCCGCCACCCGAGTGCGGCTCTGTTGCGGGACAAACGTGACATTGTCCAATTTCTGGGCGCGGCTGTAGGCTACCAGATTCTCCCGTTCGGCGCCGTCGCCCACGATCAGGAATCGGATGTCGTCATGGCACCGCAGCCGTGCTGCCGAGTCCAGCACCGTGTGCAGATTGTGCGCCATACCCAACGTGCCGATGTACGACACCAAGAAATGCCCGTTCAGCTCGTGTGCGTTCCGTATCTCATGATCGTCTTGCGCCTGGGCGAAACGCTCAAAATCCACCGCGTTTGGAATCAGTGCCAGCCTCTCGCGCGGTATGCCGCGTGCCGTCAACACCGCGATCGTCCCCTCCGCGACCGCGACAATCAGTGCGGCCTTCCGATAGAGAAAGGCCTCGATCCGCTCCAGCATGCGGATGACCGTGCCGCGCTTCATCGCGCCCACGGCGACGATCTCCTCCGGCCACAAATCGCGCACCTCGAACACAAATGGAATGCGCTTGATGCGGCTCACGATATAACCGGCGATCGCGACGAAAAACTGTGGGGAAGTCGCGATCACAAGGTCTTGCTTGCCGCTGCGCAGCACGCCGATGATGATCGCGCTCACCATGAAGGACAGGTAATTCAAGATCCGCCGCGCGAAGCCCCGGTTCGGTGCGGCGTAGATGTACCCCCGCAATACCTGGGCGCCGGCCGTCTCCTCGCGTTGAAAAATCTTACCGCGATACTCCGGCGGAATGACGCCCGCTGGATGATTCGGAAATCCGGTGACCACCGTGACCTGGTGGCCGCCCGCGCTCCAGGCCTGCGCAAACTGCGAGACCCGCACCGCTGGCGCATTGACCTCGGGCGGGAAATAGTGCGTCAGGTAGAGGATTCGAAGTTGTCGTTGCGCACTGCTCGTCATGGTTTCTTCAGTCTACTGCAATCGCGCTCCCCAAACTCAAAGACCGGCGGGCCTGCAGTGTTGCCCGCGTCGTGTGATAGAAACTTTCCAGATTATCCTGTGATTGCCCATCCTGAATCGCCGTGGCGAATACCGCCAGCTCGGCGTCAAAACCCTTGTCCATCGACCCCTTGTAAAGACGTCGTGTGCGGCCGTCGCGAAATTGCTCGACCAGCCGGTAGTCGGTCATCTGCAGCACCGTGCCGTCGCCGATCACCTGCAGCGTCTCCTTGGCGAAACTGCGCTCGCCCATTGCCGTATAGGTGATCGCCGCGATCGATCCGTCTGACATCTCCAGTTGTACCTGCACGTTGTCGTCCGCCTGATACCTGCCCTTTGTGCCTGCGATCGCTGCCGTCCGCACTGTGCGAACGCGCGCCTGCAGCAGGTGGCAAATCAAATCGATGAAGTGACATCCTTCACCGATAATTCGTCCGCCTCCAATAGTATCGTCATGCACCCAGTTGTCTTTATCAATGAATCCGGCATTGATCGTGTAGTTCACGATCGTCGGCGTAGCGCGCCCGCTCAGAGCCGCCGCCAGGATTTTGCTCGCGGCCGCATAGCGCCGGTTGAACCCGACCATCAGTGCGCAACCACTGGCCGCCTGCGCTGCCTTGATCGCCTCCAGTTCAGTGAGCGTCAAACACAGCGGCTTCTCCACCAGCACATGCTTGCCCGCTGCCAGCGCCCTGGTCACTTGCGCTACGTGGCAATTGTGCGGCGTGGCGATGATGACCGCGTCTATCGCTGAGTCCGTCAGCAGTTCCTCTTCTGAGTCGGCAGTTTCGGCAAACTTGAACTGCTCGGCAACGGCGCGCGCCCGGTACGGCGTCGCTGAATACAGCAAGCTCCGTTCGAACTGCGCATTTCGCGTCAGCGCCGGCAGCAACACTCCGCTGGCGAAAATCCCCGCACCCAGAAATCCGACTCGTATCTTGCCGCTCGTTGGTGCGAGGGCGCGTTTCTGCCGCGCGGTGCTCGCTGCCTGCTCCCCCGGAGCATATCGCAGCAACAGCCCCAGAACTTTCTCCGCCTCCATACGCTCAAATGCCGTCGCCGCGTCTTCAACGCTGTATTGCGCCGTCACCAGCGACTTGACATCGACTTTGCCCACAGCCACGAGATCGAGGAAGGCGCGCATATTGCGATTCTCCGTCCAACGTACCTGGCCGATCGGATAGTCAACGCCGCGCTCTTCGTACATCGGATCATATCGTCCCGGCCCGTACGATCGCGACATCGTCAACGTCATTTCCTTCTCATAAAACGGCTTGCGCGGAATCTCCATTTTGACGTCGCCGACAATCACCACCCGCCCCCGGTCGCGCGCGATCGTCGCGGCCAGCAGGATTGGCTCATTCGACTTCGTCGCTGCCGTGATGATCACAGCGTCTGCGCCGCTACCCTCGGTGCATTGCTTTGCCGCTTCCGCGGCCGTAGGGTCGGCGGCATTGACGAGCAGTGCTGGAGCAAATCGTGCGGCTTCATCCAGCCTCTGTTGATCAAGATCGATGGCGATCACCTGGCAACCCGCCGCGTTCAGAATCTGTTGCGTCAACTGACCCAACAGCCCCAATCCGATCACGGCTACCCGCTCGCTGACGCTCACCTGCGCCTGCCGCACCCCCCACAAGGCGATCGCGCCCAGCGTGACAAACGCCCCTTCGTCAAAACCCAGTTTCGGCGGCAACATTACCGCCAGATTGTGCGGAACAAAGACCCGCTCGGCGTGGCACGCGTAGCCAAAGCCGGCGCACGCCACGCGGTCGCCGACGGAGAACTCGTGTACATCCGGTGCCACCTCGACCACAAGACCAGCCGCGCTGTATCCCAGCGGGATCGGCGCCTTGAGCCGTGCCTGCACCTTTGCCAGTGTGCTGCCGATGCCCTCGCGCTTTGCCTTATCGATCACCTGTCGCACCAGGTCGGGGCGCGATCGAGCTTTGTTGACCAGGCTCTTCTCAGCCAGATCGATGATAGCGCGCTCGGTGCCCGGCGAGATGAGCGAACAATGATTTTCAACGATGATGCCGCCCGGCTTCAGACCCGGATGCGGGCAATCGGCGACTGTCAACCCGCCGCGCTTGGGATATTGCAGGACTTGTTTCACGCCCAGCTCCCTTCCTGTATTGTCTTGCTCTGCGGACTCGTGCTTGTTGCTGCCGCTCCATTGAATAGATCTATCGCCCGCACCGCCGTCTCATCCCAACTGAATTGTCGTGCCCGCGACTTCCCAAGTTCGCGCAGTGTTGCTGCCAGCGCACGATCCGCCAGAACTTGCTGCATGCGTTCAGCCAGATGGTCGACATCTCCCGCGCGACAAAGCATCGCCGCGCCGCCCGCGATTTCCGGCAGCGCCGACGAATCCGATATGATCACCGGTACCCCGGCCGCCATCGCCTCCAGCACCGGCAAACCAAATGACTCCACGCTCGAGAACAGCACGAACAACTGCGCCGCACTGAGTAGTTCTGGAATACGCGTGTGCTCGACACCGCCCAGAAAGCGCACTCGCTCCGCGATCCCAAGCTCCCGCGCTGCCAACTCCAACTCGCTTTGATGCCCGTGCCAGTCACTCCCGATGATCAGCAACTCGTGCGGAATTCCTTGAGCGACGAGCCGCGCAAATGCCCCGATCAGCTTTTCGATATTCTTGTTCGGATACAATGTTGCGACCGTCGCAATGTACGGCGCGCTTGGTGAGACGTTCGTGGTACGCTCGCGGCGGTCGGGACTGAAGGCTTCGTAGTCGACGCCCTCGTAGACGACGGTGATCCTCCGCCGGTCAACCCCCAGCCGCTCCTGCAGCGCTTTCGCCGTCGTCCGCGACACCGCCCAAATCCGATCCGCCTGCGCCAGCGTCCACCGCTGTGCGATCGAGTTGTATCGATACTGTTGCCAGAGGCGCAGTCGTGCGCGCCGGCCGCGTCCTTGCAGCGGCACATGCGTGCGAAAATCGATGTAGATCAGATTCTGAAACGTCACGACCGAGCGACACGGCACCAACGGCGGCAGCACACCGAACGGCGCATAGAACACGTCGACACCCCAATGCCAGAGCAGGAAGGGCAGTGCCAGCCATTCATACGCCACTCGCCGCCACTGCGGGCTGGCGCTCTTCAGCACGACTCGTGTCTCAAACCTCGGATTGCCCGTCTCGAACAGCGCCCGATTCGCGGCGGTAACTAACATGAGATATTCATTCTTCTGGTCGAATCGCGCCAGCCGGCGCACCAGGTTCACCAAAAACGTCTCGCCGCCGCCGGTGCGATTCGGTTCTACCAACAATGCGTTGATGCAGATCTTCACGAGGCGAACGTCTCCTCGATGAGTCGTTGCGTTTGCTCGAACCGATTCTGCCAGGTGTCGTCGCGCACCAGCTCGCGCAACGTCTCTTGTAGGCGCCGGCGCTCCTCCGGCGGCAGAGCCAGAAGCTCGTCAATCGCGCGGACGAAACCGACATAGTGCTCGGCAACCCGCACGTGCGGCGTAAACCGCTGAATCTCCGGCATCGGCACGCTCACCACCGGCCGTCCGCTCGCCAGGTATTCGAAAACCTTCAGCGGCGAGCACGACTCTGCAATATCGTCGCGCTTGTAGGGATTGATGAATACATCGATCCCCGCCATCAGCTCCGGCAACTCTTCGTAAGCGCGCCGGCCGAGAAAGTGCACGTTGCAGTGCTTGCGCAGTCGCGCTACATCAACTCCGATCGGCCCGATGAACACCAACTGCCATTGCGGTCGGTGCGCAGCGATATAATCGATCAAATCCAAATCAATCCAGTACGCCAGCATCCCCATAAACCCGATCCGCGGTGTCGGAATCGCCGCCAGCGCCGTCGGCGCCACGCGACGCTCGTTCGCCCCCTGGAAATGCTGTACATCGCAGGCATTTGGAATGACATGTACGTTCGGATGAAGATCGCGCAGCTTCTCTTTCAGCCTGCCGGCGGTGACAATCACCAACTTGCACGCGCCCAGAAACCTCTTCTCCATCCGCTCGACCGTCTCGCGTCGCACCAGCCCTTTGGCCGCCGCCAGATCATCAACCTTTTCGTACAGCACCTTGCGCGCCCCTAAGATTCTGATCGCCACTTGCGAGTAGGGGACATAGGAATAGACGATCGGGTCTTTGATCTTCGCCCGTGCCGCAATCCAGCGCAGCCACAACCCCAGGACCACGTTGTTCACGATCGCAATCGGCAGCAACATCTGGTGAAACGGCAACAACACCGGCGGCGTCGCGATCGACAAATTCGGTTGAAGCTCGCGCGGCCGGTTCAGAAATTTCCAGAGCCGTCGCCGATTCCCCCGATTGCGCTTCAGCCACGTCAGCCAGTGCCACTGCGTCTCGACGTAAACGACTTTGTGCCCGCGCTCGGCAAACCAGTTCATGAATCGCTGCTTGCGCGTCCACAGGTCGCTGTAATCCTGGGTGGAGAGACAGATAATCGGTGAGCGCGGCGGCGTGCCCGCCGGAGTCTGAACGGCCGGTTTCTCTTGCTGTCGTGCTTTTGTTGTCTTGCTCATGGCTTGTCACGACGCCTACAGCCGGTCAACCACGAATATCGTTGTGGCGATGCTCGCCGCCACCGAGGCCGTCGTTGAAAAAATCTTCAGCCAATCGCGCTCCTTCGAGATTCGCGTCGGCACAAAAATCGCATCGCCGAGATGTACCTGCTTCG
The DNA here is from genome assembly GCA_020853795.1 of Candidatus Zixiibacteriota bacterium. Classification (NCBI taxonomy): domain Bacteria; kingdom Pseudomonadati; phylum Candidatus Zixiibacteriota; species Candidatus Zixiibacteriota bacterium. Next base: position 17,317 of record JADYYF010000002.1, on the reverse strand, counting down.
ACAGCGCGCCCCGGCCCGACACGATCGTCCCGTCCGCACGCACCAGCTGCACATGCTTCTTGTCGGCATTGGGCATGAACCCGCCCGCACGCTTGACATAAAACTCCGCCTTCTTGCCGTCCTGATAGGCAATCGTGCTGATCGAGGGCACCGCGCCCAGCACTTGAATTCCCGCCGGCTTGGCCGGGATATAGATGTGGTCGCCGTCAACCAGCTTGACGTCGTGCCGGCTGCCGCTGGACAGGAGCAACTCGTCCATGTAGACGACAATCCGGTTCGACATGCTGTTGTCGCGCAGAACCGCCGACGAATCGATCCGAATCTGCCCCGAATCCTCCTCGACCCGCTCCATCGACCGATTGATCAACTCGTCCACCCCGCGTCGCTTCAAATCGCTGATGATCGACGCGCGCGTAAACACCGTGCCGGTGGCAAACGCATCTTCCGTCAGACCACCGGCACGTTGGATCAAGGAGTAGAGGGAATTCATTTCATGCGTGATGACATATTTCCCTGGGAAGCGGACTTCGCCCTCAATCGTGACGATGTCGCGATCTTCCCAACCGGGAATCTGTCGAACAAAAATCTTGTCACTCCGTTGCAGCGGCAGGTCGCCCTCGGGATCGTCCAGCGAGGCGTACAGCACCTCGCGCCGGCCGTCGATGAACGTCCGCGCCAGCTCAATCCGCAGCGGATACGCCGACGGACGCAGGTTGCCCGCCCGGAATACCAGGTCGGAGACCTTCATCCCTTCGTAATAGGCGTAGTCCCCCGGTCGCGCGACCAATCCGAAGATCGACACCGACTTCGGCGCGATCACTTCTTCCTGCGAGTACGAAATCAACCGGTCATGCGAGCGCAGCGTGACATCCGTTGTCCCGGCCAGCACTGCTTCCGGATTGACCGTGATCAAAGTCGTGTCGTAGCCGTTGTCACAGCGCAGAATGTCAATCCGCCCGCGGTAGGCCCGCTCCTCCAGCTCGCAGCCTTCCTGAAACAGCGTCGCCAGCGACAACCCTTCGCGATACTGATACAGCCCCGGATGGCGGAACCGCCCTTCGAGATAGACCACATCGAGCTTGTGATCATAAATCGACTCGATCGCCACCGCGTCGCCGTCTTCCATGACAAACGCCCGCACCGTCGCTGTCGAGTCCTTCAGGTTCAGATCGATCACCTGGTACGCATCCTCGGTCGTGACCCGATCAACGCGCACTTTCTCCAGATAGGCGCTCGGCAGCGTTCCGCCCGCCAGCTCGATCACGTCGGTGATCGTCTCCGCGCCCAGAATTTCGTAAACCGCCGGCCGCTTGATTGCCCCCGTCACCGTCACCCGCTTGCCGACCACGTCGACAAACACGACGTCCCCCGACTGCAACGATACCCCCGCGACGTTCTTGCCAAAGAGAAGAAATTGATATAGGTCGATCGTCGCGACATCGCTGCCGGCCCGGATCAAACGAATCTTGCGCAAACTGCCGCGATCACTCGGACCCCCCGCCAGATACAGCGCCGAAAACAACGTCGACAGCGAATTGACGCTGTAACTGCCCGGAAACTTGACCTCGCCGAAGACGAATACCTGGATCGACTTGAGCTTACCGATGCTGACACTCAGTTCAAACTCGCTGAACCCTGACGCCAGTCGTTCGCGCAGCCGCCGCTCCGCCTGCTGCAACGTCAGTCCCCACAACGGCACCTCGCCGATCTTCGGGATGAACACCGTCCCTTGCCGGTCAATTGTCAGATTGTATTCCTGCTCGACCCGCCCCCACAGATTGACGATCAGATTGTCCCCCGGTCCCAGCCGGTAATCCTCCGGCAGCGCCAGATTCTGCGGGATCTCGTTCGTCGTTCCGCCCCGCGCAAAGAGATTGTAGCCGAACAATTCCAGCTTGCTCGAATCGCCTGCGGCTGCTCCAAACTGCGGTTGCAATGGCTGTTCCAGCCGTTTGATCGAATCGGGAAGCGATAGCGACGACTGGTACCGATCGGGATCGGCAACCTCGCGTGCGGGTATCTGCCGCATCAACTCGTCATAGTTGAATGCATCGCGCTGCGGATAATTTTGCGCGAAAAGGGAAACGGCCAGCCCGATGACAATGGCCGCGGCTAACTTGATCTTCATTCTCTGACTCCTTGGGTCCGCTGGTGAACCTCCGCCGTCAGCTATTGCAAGTGCTATGCCGGATTGAAACGGTCTCTTAAGTGATATGGAGTCACTAACTTACAGGGTGGGAACTTGCCGCGCCGGCCTCGCCAATGGAAGACTCTTCCGGATCTCTCCGAAATTCTTTCCGGTGCCTCACACTTTGATCGGAAGTGGCTGCGATGATCAGACTTGGGGAAACGCAGGTAAATCGTGGCCGAGAAGTGCGGCCGCCTGTCTTGAAATCAATCCCGCCCGGCGCGGCCGCACCGCCTTCAATTTCAGTTCGGCGGTTGTCGCCGCCAGAACGTGGGCGCTGTCATAACCGGCGTGCCGCGCCACGCGGCAGGCAAACGCATGTCTTGACAAATGCTCGCGTCCGGCCAGATGGATCACCGGCGGCGTTGCCCCCAGCGCCAGCAGGTCGGCAAAAGCATCCGCCACGTCCGCAACATTCGTCGGATTCGACCACAGATCCGTCGCCGCCACGTACTGCTGCCCCTGAGCCAATGCCGCTACCACGGAATTATAGAGATTCGACCGCACTCCCAGGTCCAGCGAATACAGCGAGCAGACCCGCACGATGGTCGCCGGCTGTCCGCTGGCCGCGATCACTTGCTCCCCGTGCCACTTCGTCGCGCCGTAATAATTGATCGGCCGCGCTTGCGCCGTCTCGTCATATGGCCCGGCTTCGCCGTCGAACACGTAATCGGTCGAAATATGATAGAGATGGGTTTTGCTCGCGGCCAGCGCCTGCACCAGCGAGCGTGGAATCGCGATGTTGCCGACTTCGGCGTGTTGATGATCTTGTTCGCATCGATCAACCGCGGCCGCCCCCGCCGCATTGATCACCACGTCAAACCTTTGACCGCCAAACAGCGACTGAACTTCAGCGATGTTGCTTAAGTCGACCCTGAGGGTACTCACGCCCGCTGGCGGCGACTGAGTATGATAGGTAGCGGTGACTTCGTGAATCCCCCCGAGGCGGCGCACCAATTCGCTCCCCAGCAGTCCTGCTCCCCCGGCGATCAGGATCTTCATACGCCTCAGCGTGCCTGGTAGTGCCGCGATTCAAATCCGGCGGCGTCTAACTTGCGCAAGCGCGCAAAAATCGCCGGATTCTCACGATACCACGCCACCGTCGCTGCCAGCCCGCTCTCCAGACTCCGCTGCTTGAGCGTACCGTAACGACGTTCGAATTTGCTTGAATCAATCCGATAACCGCGATCGTGCGCCGGTCGGTCGGCAACATGCTTGATTGCGCTGTCGGCGCCTGCGATCTTCTGCAGCAGTTGTATTGTCTCCAAGTTGGCGTAATCCGCGTCGGCGCCGATGTTGACTACTTCGCCGGCGGGGAAGTCACGCACCAACCGCAGCAGGCCCGCGCAGAAATCCTCCACGTACAACCAGCACCGTCGTTGTTGACCGTCACCATAAACCGGCAGCGGCTGACCCTCGCGGATCAGATTCAGAAAGTAGGGAATCAGCTTCTCCGGGAACTGCCGCGGTCCGTAGTTGTTGGTCGTGCGCACGATCGCCGCCCGCTGGTCGAACGTCTTGATCGCTGCCAGCACCAGCAAGTCCGCCGCCGCCTTGCTCGCCGCATACGGACTGCTCGGATTTAGCGGCGCCGTCTCATCAAATGACTCGCCTTCGGCCGCCGCTCCGTAGACCTCGTCCGTCGAAATCTGCAGCAGCGGAATCTCCCGCTCGCGGCACGCCGACAACAGCACCTCCACCCCCCAAATATTCGTGCGCACAAACTGCTGCGTGTAATACAGCGACCGATCGACGTGCGTCTCGGCCGCGAAGTTGACAACCAGATCGTACCCCTTGCCGATCACCGCCGCCACCGCTTCGGGGTCGGCGATGTCGCCCCGCACAAACTCCATGAACCGGTGCTGCTGCAATCCGCCAAGATTCTCCAGCGCGCCGGCATATGTCAACGCGTCGTAAACCGTAATCTGCGCTTCCGGCTCCGACTCCGTCAGCAACCGGACAAAATTCGACCCGATGAACCCGCAGCCCCCGCACACCAGGTAGCGTTTAGCCATCGTGGCGCGACCAATCGTAGGGAATCTTGGCATCTTGCGGGTCAACGCGAAACTCGTCCGGCTCGGCGGCACTGTAGGTGTGCGTCGGTACGTTCATCACGTAACACTCGTCTGTGCCGATGTTCTTGAATCCGTGATAAATCCCCGGCGGAATTTGAATCAGCAGGCGATGGAAATCCCCCGCAAAAAATTCGTTGATCTCGCCATAGGTCGGCGAATGTTCCCGCCCGTCGTACAGCACGAACTTCACGCGCCCTTTGACCACGCACATCTGGTCGGTCTGCTTCTTGTGCATGTGCCACGCCTTGACCACTCCCGGATAAGCCGTCGTGACATAGACCTGCCCGAACTGTTTGAACAGCGGCTCATCCGCCCGCAGGACCTCGAACAGATTGCCCCGCTCATCGCAGTGAACTTTCAATTCCTTGGTCTTGACTCCGTCAATCATCCTCGCCTGCCTTGATTCCCGCGTTCAATCGTAGCGACCTCACGTAGCCCTGCGCCCGGTGCAGCGACTCGAAGGTGCCCGCGTCGGTCCACCAGCCCTCCAATATGTGAAACCCGCAGCGCCCCGACCGCAGGAAATGATTCGAAACGTCCGTGATCTCTAACTCACCGCGCGCCGACGGCCGCAGCGTCTCGATCACATTGAACGCCTTCGCCTCGTACAAGTATACGCCCGTTACCGCATATTTGCTCTTCGGCTGCGCCGGCTTTTCCTCCACCGCCACCAGCCGCCGCTCCTGGTCAAACACCGCCACTCCGAATCGATGTGCATCTTCCACTTCCTTCAAAAACAACTCTGCCCCGTTGCCGCCCGAGTCAAATTGCCGCACTGCCGCGCCGATGTCATCCATGATGATGTTGTCGCCCAGAATCGCGCAGAACTTGTCGTCCCCCACGAAGTGCCGCGCCAGCGCCAGCGCCGCCGCAATTCCGCCTTCACCTTCCTGGTAAGCGTACCGCAGTCCGTTCAATCCGAATTCCTTCCCATTGCCGAGCAACTGCAGGAAATCTCCGGCGTGATTACCTCCAGTGACGATCATGATGTCCGTGATCCCCGCCTTGACCAACGTCTGAATCGGATAGTAGATCATCGGCTGGTCATATACCGGCAACAAATGCTTGTTGGTGATCTTGGTCAGCGGAAACAGCCGGGTTCCCAGCCCGCCGGCAAGAACGACGCCTTTCACCTGCTATCCCTCCTCTTCTCGCCGTGCCGACTGGTCAAAGCCGCCACAACGGGGTATAAGTACTGTGACCGAAGTGCGGTCCGATTCGTCAATATCTTTTGTTGAAATGACGTTGTCAAACACCTATCGTCCTAATCCATGACTCGCATCATCGCCCACCGCGGATCGTCAAAGCTCTTCCCCGAGAATAGCTTGGCCGCTTTTCGCTATGCCTGCGAGCGGGGCGCCGATGCTCTTGAAGTTGACCTGCGCTGCTCGCGGGACGGCGTCATCTACTGCTTCCATGACTACCACCTCGCCCGCATGACCGGCTATTCCGGGTATCTCAGCCGCACCTCCTCCAAGGTCGTGGATAAGCTTCGCGTCGAATCGCGACAACATGTCCTCCACTTCGAACGTTTCGTCGAGGAGTTCGCCGGGCAAATCGATATCGTGCTCGACATCAAATCACCCGGGATCGAAAGCAAAATCATTGCGATTTTGGGCCGCCATGCATCCAATCACAGGTTGATTTATTCAAGCTTCAATGCCAAAATCCTGATGCGTGTCAAAGCCTTGCTTCCCAGCGCTCATACCGCACTCATCGTCGGGCCGATTCGTAACATGAAGGTAAAATTGGACTTAGCTGCATATCTCATCGAGCGCCTCCAACACCTCCGTTGCTCCGCCGTCCATCTCTCCAAGCTCATCGCCAAACCGGCGCTCGTTCGGCGGCTGAAGCAGGCCGGTTTTCACGTCGCCGTCTGGACCGTCGATGACGTCGCCGCTGCCGGCAAGTTGGCAGCTTCAGGCGTCGACGGCATCATCTCCAATCTTCCCGAAGCTCTCGGGAATCCGGCCAATCGGAAGCTCATCGTTAATAACTGACCGCAGATGTCATGTTTAGACTTTGCCCCCTCTCTCTCGTCTCTTGTCGTCCGATATTATCCAACGGGCGGCTTGCGGAAGTCGTTTTGATTTCCTAAGCCGGAAAGGAACGGCTGAATCATGAGTAAGATCTTCTTCGCTTTCCTGGTCGTCTTCGCGGCGGCAGCATCTCAGGCCCAAGTGCTTAATGAAATCCTGGCCAAGCACACCGAAGCAATGGGCGGCTTGGACAAGATGCGCCAGATTGCGACGGCGGAATTCGATTTCAGCTACCAGATGGGCGGGATGACCGGCACCGCGAAAATGTACTATAAATCCCCCGATCGCGTCCGTTATGAGCTTGACCTGCCGCTCGCCGCCTATACCCAGGCCTGCTCCGGCGACGATTGCTGGATGAGCGACAAATCGGGGCTCACCCATTCCCTTGGCGCCGAGTACAAAGCGCTTCTCATCACCCAACTGGCCCTGACCACCGGCAGCTATCTCGACCCGGCCGCCTTTGTGGGGCAGGTCTCACTTGTGGCGCCCGATCGTCTCGTCGATTCCGTTCGCTGCTGCGTTATCGAAATCGCTCCCACAGGCGGCCTCGCCGCGCAGCTCGCCATCAACAAGCAAACCTATCTGATCTATCAGACTGTCGTCGACATGGATCTGGCCACGATCATCTCCACCTACTTCGACTACCGCGCCGTCGACGGCGTGATGGTGCCGTTTCGGACCATCGAACGCACCGAGGCCGGCCTGGTCGCAGGCTCCAACGAAGTGCTCTCCGCCAAATTTAACCAGCCCATCGACAATGCGCTCTTCCGCGACCCGCGCGCTGGCACCGAAGCGCTCACGACCATCAAGAGCGACTCCGTTATCGTTCCCTTCGAGTTCTGGAATAATCACGCTTATGTCGAAGTCAACATCGATGACCGGCGCAAACACTACTTCATCTTCGACAGCGGCGCCGGCGGCTCGGCCATCAATGCACGACTTGTCGATTCGCTGAATGTCTCCAAATTGGCGGATATCGAAGCGCATGGCGTCGGCGGCGCCCAGCAAACACCCGCCTACAAACTCGACCGCCTGGTCATCGGCACCCTCGAGTTCGTCGACCTGCCCGTCTTTGCCGTTGATCTCTCCGCCATTGAGCAGGCGAGCAACCGTACCATCGACGGCATCATCGGCTACGATGTGCTCAGCCGCTGCATCGTCAGCATCGATTACGACAAGAAACTCCTGGTCCTTTACAGTAACGCGACCGCGCCGCGCGCGTCGTGGGGCGATTATTGCGACCTCACCATCGATTTTCATCTGCCCTATGTCGCCGGGAAGGTCAATGATTCGATCCCCGGCCTGTTTCGCATCGACACCGGCTCCGGCTCTACCATCGACTTCAACTCTCCTTTTGTCCAGCGGAACCGACTGATCGGCGGCGACCGCAGTCAATACCAGGAAATCCGCGCTGTCGGCATTGGTGGCGGCTCGACCGGATTGATGGGAGTCCTGCCCGCGATTGAACTCTGCGGCCGGCGCGTTGACTCCCTTCTGGTCAACTTCTCGACCAGCTCCGCGGGGATCTTCTCCGGCGAACACACGGCCGGTAACATCGGCGCCGGCTTGCTCAAACGCTTCCGCGTCACCTTCGATTACGCCAACGAAAAGCTCTACCTCGCGCCACTGGCCGGTCCCGCGCCCGCACTGTCCGGCTTTGAGCGCACCGGTCTCACGCTGCGCTCACAAAATGATACCGTTTTCGTTGACGCCGTCCGCACTGGCTCGGCTGCCGCTGGCCTGATCGAGCCCGGGGACCAACTGCTGTCCGTCAACGCGACGAGCACGGTTGGGACGCCGCTGGCAGAAGTTGAGCAACAGTTGGTCGTCGCGCCGGGCGATTCTGTGAATTTGAAAATTCGCCGCGGCGAACGTATTATCAAAGTGAGGTTGATTCTGGACAGCGCGTACTAAATTGGGCGCGCCTGCCGATAATGGATGTGATATGGAAATAACATGGAGGTAATAAGTTGCGTGTAGGAATCGTGACCGGCGGCGGTGATTGCCCCGGCCTCAACGCTGTCATCAGGGCCGTCGTCCGCAAAGGCATCAATAAGAACGGCTGGGAAATCGTCGGAATTCGCGAAGGCTGGAAAGGCCTCATGGGCGACACCAACGTCCAGCCCCTCGGCATCAACGATGTCTCCGGTATCCTCCACCGGGGCGGCACCATCTTGAAGACCTCCCGAACCAACCCGTTCAAGAACGGCGACGGTATCGAGGAAGTCTTGCGAAACATCAAAGACCTCGAACTCGATTGCATTGTGGCGGTTGGCGGGGAAGATACACTGGGGGTCGCCCAGAAGATGTCCGCTCTCGGCATCAACGTCGTTGGAATTCCCAAGACCATCGACAACGACCTCTCCGGCACCGATACTACCTTCGGCTTCGACACCGCGATCAATATCGCGATGGAGGCCATCGACCGTCTGCACACCACCGCCGAGTCGCACAACCGTGTTCTCGTGATCGAAGTCATGGGTCGCCACACCGGTTGGATCGCCCTTTACGCCGGCGTCGCGGGCGGCGCCGACGTGATCTTGATCCCTGAGCGCCCCGTTCTGGTCGACAAGGTCTGCGAATTGATCCGCAAACGTCACAAGCGCGGGAAAGACTTCTCAATCGTGGTTGTCGCCGAAGGCGCCAAGGTCTCCTTCGACAACAAGGTCGATGCCAACGGTTCGCTTATCGTCAAAGACATGGGCGTCGACCAGTTCGGCCATGTCCGCCTCGGCGGCATCGGCACCTTGCTGGCCGACGAAATCGAGAAGCGCACCAAATTCGAAGCCCGCGCCGTAATTCTCGGCCATATCCAACGCGGTGGCGCGCCCACCGCCTTCGATCGCGTACTGGCGACGCGCTACGGTTCGGCTGCTGTCGACTTCATCCGCGACGGCAAGTTCGGTCAAATGGTCGCCTTGCGCGGCAACGAAATTGTTGGTGCGGAACTCACGGAAGCGGTATATTCCTTGAAGAAAGTCGATGAGCGGCTTATCGAAATGGCAGAGGAATATATTGGCTAAGTCGATTGTCTCGGCGTTCATTCTGACCATGCTCCTGACCGCGGCGGCGGCGGCCTCGCAACCTGCCGGAACCACCGCGCTGGGGGTGCGCCTCGGGCTGTTCACCAACAAATCCAACGAGCTCAATCAGCCCAATGACGAAGTCAAGCTGTTCGGCAACCGCACCAACTTCTACGTCGAAGCCTACGCCAATTACTACCTGACCCGCTGGCTCGCCGGTGTCCTGAACCTCGGCTCTTATTCCAAGGGCGACATCACCTTCGATGTCTACGTCAACGGCGTCTTCGACGGTCAATTTCTCGGCCAGGCCTCGATCTTTCCAATGCAGCTTGGTCTGAAGGTTTCCCCCTTCAGCACTCAGTTTCCCGGCAAGGCCCGGCCTTATCTCGAAGGCGGCGGCGCCTTCATCATCGGCCGCGAAACCGCCACGCTCGGACCCTACGACTCCTACTGGGCGCGCTACACCGACGGCTCGGTCGCGAGCGAATCCGACTGGGGCTGGTGGCTCGGCGGCGGCGCCGAAATCCCACTCACCGAGGCCCTCTCGTTCGACACGATGGTCAAGTACCTCGACAACAAATTCAATGGCGATATCGCGGGAATTAGCAACTACTCCGGGTGGCAATTCTCGATAGGGATAGTGTACGTCTTTTTGCGCAAATAGCACGGAAGGTGGAGGATTTCATGGCGACTAAAGTAGCGATTAATGGATTTGGACGCATCGGACGTCTGGTCGTTCGGAAAGCGATCACCGAAGGCAAACTTGACTTCGTGAGCGTCAATGACATCACCGATGCCGCTACGCTGGCCCATCTCTTCAAGTACGACTCGATTCATAAGAAATTCAATGGCGAGGTGCGCACCGAAGGCGACAACCTCGTCATCAACGGCAAAACCATCAAGGTTACCAAAGAACTCGACCCGGCCAAACTCCCGCATGCCGCCAACGGCGTGCAGGTGGTCGTCGAATCCACCGGCAAGTTCACCGACCGCGACGGCGCTGCCAAACACATCACCGCCGGCGCCAAAAAAGTCCTGATCTCCGCCCCGGCCAAGGGCCACGACGGCACCTTCGTGCTCGGCGTCAATTGGGACCAGTACGACAAGTCCAAACATCATGTCATCTCCATCGGCTCCTGCACGACCAATTGCTTGGCCCCGGTGGTCAAAGTCCTCCACGACAAATTCGGCATCGAGAAGGGACTGATGACGACCATCCACGCTTTTACCAACGACCAGAAAATTCTCGATCTGCCTCATAAGGACCTGCGCCGCGCCCGCGCCGCTTCAATGTCAATGATTCCGACCACGACCGGCGCCGCCAAGGCAATCTCCGAAGTCATCCCTGAGATGAAAGGCAAACTCGACGGCCTGGCCGTGCGCGTCCCCACTTCCGACGGATCGCTGGTCGATCTGGCGGCAATCCTGAATAAGGAAGTGACCGTCGATGAACTCAACACCGCCTTCAAGGAATACGCCCACGGCAAGATGAAGGGCATCCTCGAATACTGCGAAGAGCCTATCGTCTCTATCGATATCGTCGGCAACAACCACTCGTCAATTCTCGACTCCAAGCTGACTCAGGCCAAAGGAAGCATGATCAAGGTGTTCTCGTGGTACGACAACGAGTGGGGCTTCTCGTGTCGGATGGTCGAGGCGCTCGAGAAGATGATGTAGGGGTGCGCCATGAACAAACTCTCAATTGACGAACTGCAATTGAGCGGGCGCAAAGTCCTGATGCGGGTCGATTTCAACGTCCCGCTCAAGGACGGTCGGGTCACCGACGACTTGCGTATCCGCGAATCACTGCCGTCGATCAACAAAGTCGTGAACGGCGGCGGCAAACTCATCCTGATGTCGCACCTCGGTCGCCCCAAGGGCGGTCCCAGTCCCGAATTCAGCCTCAAACCGGTAGTTCCGGTCCTGGAGAAGCTCGCCGGGAAGAAAGTGCACTTCGCCGTTGATTGCGTTGGCGCCGCAGCCGAGCAAGCTGTTGCCGAACTCAAGAACGGGGAAATCCTCTTGCTGGAAAATCTGCGCTTCCACAAGGAAGAGGAAGCCAATGATTCCGACTTTGCCCAAAAACTCGCCTTCCTCGGCGACGTCTACGTCAACGACGCCTTCGGCTCTGCCCACCGCGCTCATGCCTCAACTGAGGGCGTGACCAAGTACTTTGATCAGTCAGCCGCCGGCTACCTGATGAAAAAAGAACTGGAGTTCCTCGGCGGCGCGCTGAACAACCCCAAACACCCGTTTGCGGCTCTCCTCGGCGGCGCCAAAATTTCCGGCAAGATCGATGTCATCACCAACCTCCTCGGCAAGGTTGAGAAAATCCTCGTCGGCGGCGGTATGGCATTTACGTTCTTGAAAGCTCAGGGCAAAGAAATCGGCGGATCGCTTCTCGAAGCCGACAAGCTCGATCTGGCCGCGGACTTGCTCAAACAGGCCGCAGCCAAAAACGTCAAGCTGATCCTGCCGGTCGATTTTGCCTGCGCTGCAGAAATCTCCAACGAGGCCACCGTGAGCTATCACGCCGCCGGGTCGATCCCCGCCAACCTTAAGGGACTTGATATCGGACCGGAAAGCGTCAAGCTCTTCTCGAAAGAGCTTTCAGATTGCCGCACCGTTGTCTGGAACGGACCCATGGGCGTTTTCGAAACCGACAAATTCGCCGTCGGGACGATGGAGATGGCCAAGGTACTCGCCCAGCTCACCAGCGGCGGGACAATTACTGTCGTCGGTGGCGGTGACTCAGCCGCAGCGGTAGCCAAAAGCGGTCTCGAGAAGAAATTCTCGCATATCTCGACCGGTGGTGGCGCCTCACTGGAATTTCTTGAAGGCAAGGTCCTGCCGGGCGTCGCGGCCCTGACGGACAGGTGAGCGCGCTATGACACGAATCAAAATCGCCGCCGGCAATTGGAAGATGTACACCACGCCGGCGGAGGCCAAAGCCCTTGCCGGTGCGATCGCCCAACATCTTGGCGTTGCGACGTCTCCCCAAGTCGTTCTCTGTCCACCGTTTACGTCAATAGCAGCAGCCGTGGATGTGGTTCGAGGCTCGGCCGTCAAGGTCGGCGGCCAGAATATCTATTGGGAAGACGAAGGCGCTTATACCGGTGAGGTCTCCGGCAGAATGCTGTTGACCCTCGGCTGCTCGCACGTTATCTTGGGACATTCTGAACGACGGCAGTACTTCTTCGAGACTGACCTCACTGTCAACTCCAAACTCAAGAAGGCGTTGTCGATCGGATTGACTCCTATCGTCTGCGTCGGTGAAACCCTCGAACAACGGGAAGCCGACCTGACGGAACAGGTAGTCCGAACGCAGATCAGCGGGTGCTTCAGCGGTATCGCTCGAGAGGACCTGCCCAAGACCGTCGTCGCTTACGAACCGGTCTGGGCTATCGGAACCGGCAAGACCGCAACGCCGGAGCAGGCGCAAGCCGTCCACCGACTGATCCGCGACTTGCTGGCCGCATCGCACGGCACTGCCGCAAATGACCTGCGGATTCTGTACGGCGGATCAGTCAAACCGGACAATGCGCGCGAACTCTTCAGCCAGCCGGATATCGACGGCGGGCTGGTCGGCGGCGCAAGCCTCAAGGCGGAGTCCTTTGTCAGGATAATTGATGCAGCTCGTTAAGAGCAGGAGGAATAGAGAGTGTTCACGGTTCTGGTTGTTATTCACCTCATCGTTTGCCTCGGCCTGATCATCGTCGTGCTGATGCAGTCGTCCAAGGGCGACGGTCTCGCCTCGGCCTTCGGCGGCGGCGCCTTTTCCGGCGCGGTCTTCGGTGGACGCGGCGCTTCGACGTTCCTGTCCAAGGCCAGTTGGGTGCTCGCGATCCTGTTCATGGTGACCTGCATCGGCCTGACGCTGTCTTCACGCGGCGGCGTGACCACGTCCACGCCGGAATCGGCAGTCGAACGCGTTGTCGGCGAAGAGCGGCAGCAGATGCCGACCACAACCCCGGCGCAGCAGCCAACTCAGCAGCCCACACAAACTCCTCCGGCGGGTGGCGGCCAGTAGCTCGTTCCCCAATCTGAATTCATTGACGGCAGGTCCTCTGGAACCTGCCGTTTCTTTTGCCGTGCACCCTCGCTGCTGCAAAAGAGGACTTGACAGATTCGTAAACGGGATTATATTCAACTGCACATGATGAAAGTTACTCTGATCACGGCTCTCTTCGGCGTCTTCACGCTTGGCTACTATTGGTGGTGGTATGCCCGCACCGCGGATAGTGGCGCCGTACCGGTGTAACCTCAGTCTGACGGAAAGACTACTGAGCCCACTGTCCGCAAGGATGGTGGGCTTTTTTCATGTCTGGTAAAAAAATGAACATCCTGGACTCACTTGTCAACGCTCGCGCCGCCGCCCAACTCGACCTGGGTTGCGACGAAATCAATCTGCCCGGCGACCTCGAAACTCCGGTCTCCGCCTTCTTGAAACTCCGCCCCCTGGGTGCGCGATTTCTACTCGAATCGGCGGAAGACCCGGTTGCGCTCGGTCGCTACACCTTCATCGGTATCAATCCGCATCTCACCCTTGAGCTGACGGCGGAGGCCACCGTGATCAAATCGGCCGCGCAGACGATGACAATCCCTCATGGCGCCGCGGCGCCGTTTGATGGAATCCGGCAACTGCTGGGCCGCTTCACTGTCGGCTCCGGGCGCAGCGACCTGCCGCTGCTTGGCGGCCTTGTCGGCTTCGCCTCCTATGAAATCGTTCAGTTCTTTGAGCCGCGCCTGCGCGGGCTGCTCACATCGTCCGCTGTGCCGCTTGGTCGTTTCTTCTTCGTCGATACCCTGCTGGTCTTCGATCACTTCCTGCGGCGGATGACTTTGCTGCGTCTGCACAATGCGCGCGAGCAGCTGGCCGCCGGTTCCGAGCCGGTCGCACTCGAGCAGATTCGCGCGGCGCTGCGGCGCCCGATTCCCCGACCGTCGCTGATCTCCCGGCCGCCGTCGAAGGATTACCTGTCCAATTTCTCTCCGGCGCAATTCGAGCAGATGGTCGGCACTGCGCAAAAACACATCTTCCGTGGCGATATCTTCCAAACCGTCCTTTCCCGGCGGGAAGAACGCCCGTCCGCCGCCGATGGTTTTCACATCTATCGCGCTCTGCGCATGCTGAATCCGTCGCCGTACATGTTCTATCTCGACTTTGACGACATCGAGCTGATCGGCTCTTCCCCCGAGGCAATGGTCAAATTGCAGGGACGCCAGGCAATGGTCCGCCCGATCGCCGGCACGCGTCGTCGCGGCCGTACCATCGACGATGACCGTCGCCTGGCCGACGAACTCCTCCACAATGACAAGGAACGCGCCGAACATGTGATGCTCGTCGATCTCGGTCGCAACGACCTTGGCCGCGTCTGCGACTACGGCTCAGTTCGCGTAACCGACATGATGCACCTCGAACGGTACTCCCATGTCATGCACCTGACTTCGACCGTCTCCGGCACGCTCCGTTCCGATTGCACCGCCTTCGATTTATTCCGCTCCGCCTTTCCCGCCGGAACCGTCTCCGGCGCCCCGAAACTGCGCGCTATGGAGGTCATCGCGGAATTGGAGCACAACGCCCGCGGCCCCTACGCCGGCGCCGTCGGCTACTTCTCGCTCTCCGGCGAACTCGATATGTGTATCACCATCCGCACCATCATCAAACAAGCTGGTTGCGTGCGCTTGCAGGCCGGCGCCGGCATTGTCGCCGACTCCATCCCCGAGCAGGAATACCTCGAAACCGCCAACAAAATCGCCGCCCTGCGCGAGGCCGTCCGTATCGCCGAGGAGGAACTCACATGATCCTCTTCATCGACAACTATGATTCTTTCACCTACAACCTCGTGCAGTACATCGGCGAACGCGACCGCGACATCACCGTCGTGCGCCCCGACGCGGCCACCCCCGCCGTCATCGCCGATCTCCGGCCCGAGCGCATCGTCATCTCGCCGGGGCCGGGTCATCCGCGCGATGCCGTCTTGTCGCTGGAAGTCATCCGTCGCTTCCACACCACGATTCCGATCCTCGGCGTCTGTCTCGGTCACCAGTGCATCGCCGAGGCTTTTGGCGGGGAAGTGCGCACTGCCGATCGCCTCGTGCACGGCAAAACTTCCGACATCTACCACCGCGGCAAGGGCGTCTTTGCCGGTCTGCCGAACCCCTTCAAGGCGACGCGCTACCATTCGCTGGTCGTCGCCGAGGAAAACCTGCCCGCCCAGCTCGAAGTCGTCGCCTATACCTCCGACGGCGAAATCATGGGCCTCATGCACAAGACCGCGCGGCTCTTTGGCGTCCAATTCCACCCCGAGTCGATCTTGACCGTCGACGGCATGAAGATCATCAGCAACTTCCTGGACGTGGCCGCATGATCAAAGACGTTCTCTCCAAATTGGCCGAGCGGGAATCGCTCGCCTTCGCCGAGACCGCGCAATTCATCGACGCGGTCGCGGACGGCCAGGCAACCGAGGCGCAGATCGCCGCCTTTCTGATCGGCTTGCGTGCCAAGGGCGAGTCCGTCGCGGAAATTGCCGGCTGCGTCGCGGCCCTGCGCCGTCGCGCCCTCGCCGTTCCTCATCACCAGTCATTGGTCTTCGATTGTTGCGGCACCGGTGGCGATGGCACCGGCACCTTCAACATCTCGACCGCCGCCTCGCTGGTCGTAGCCGCCTGCGGCGTGCCGACCGCCAAGCACGGTAACCGTGCCGTTAGTTCTTCCTGTGGATCGGCTGACCTGCTCGAAGCCGCCGGCGCGGACATCGAGCTGTCCCCTGACCGCGCTGCGCAATTGCTCGATGATCTCGGCTACGTCTTCCTCTTCGCGCCCGCCTATCATCCGGCCGCCAAGCGCGTTGCCGGCGTCCGGCGCGAACTCGGCATTCGCACCGTCTTCAATCTGATCGGCCCGCTGCTCAACCCTGCGCGCGCCACGCATCAGATGATCGGCGCGGCCACCCGTCCGGCCGCTGCCATGCTCGCCGCCATCGGCGAATATCTCCCCGAACTGAACGTCACGACTTTGCACAATTCGCGCGGCTACGATGAGTTGCTCCCCCTTGGTGTCAACCACCGCTATCGTTGGCTCGACGGCGCGCTCCTCGATGACGAGATCGAACTGCCCGTCAATATTCACAACGGCTTTCCCGCTACGGCCTTGCGCGGTGGTGACAAAGATGACAACGTTCGCCTGCTTCGAGGTATCCTCTCCGGCGCCGACTCGCCCCTCGCGTCCGCCACCGATCTTAACGCCGCCTTCGGTCTTGTCATTGCCGGCCATGTCGAGAATTTGGCCGTCGGCGTGGAGCTGGCCCTTGATGCCCGCCGTTCCGGTCGCGCCTTGCGCCTTCTCGATGACTACATTCACGCCAGTCGGGAGGAAGAATAGATGCTCGAATCAATTGTTGCCGCCGTTCGCCGCGACCTCGCCGTCCGTTCGCGAGATGACTGGCGTCGCCAGATCGAGCAACAACTACGCGATCGCAACGGCCACCCGACTCCCTCCTTCCGTGCCGCGCTTTCCGGCCCTGGTGAACAATTCATCTTCGAGATCAAACGCACTTCTCCTAGCTCGGCCGGCACCAAGGTTGATCTCGACCCGGCTGAATTGGCGCGCCGCTACTGGAGCGAAGGTGCCGCCGCCGTCAGCGTCCTGACCGAACCCACGCATTTCGCCGGATCGCTGGACGATCTTCGCCAGGTTGCCGAGCGCATTCCGCTGCCGATTTTGCGCAAGGACTTCATCGTCGACGAACTGCAAATCCTCGAAGCCAAAGCTGCCGGCGCTGCGGCTGTCCTGCTGATCGTCGCCGTGCTCGCTCAGAAGGCCTTGGCGAATTTGCTCGTCGCCGCCCGCGCTTGCGGCCTCGACGCGCTGGTTGAAGTCCACACGCCGCGCGAACTCAAGATCGCTCTCGATATCGGCGCCGAGATGATCGGCGTCAATAATCGCAATCTCCAAACTTTGGCTATCGATCTGACCGTCGGCGAGCGCCT
>JADYYF010000001.1 GCA_020853795.1 Candidatus Zixiibacteriota bacterium | reverse complement strand
TATCAAGGCATATGCCCCTGTTTTGTCGGAAGACTACGCTACGATGAAATCATCCAGGAGGAATAACCATGGGTAACTACCGTATGGCTCACCCGACCAACGAGCCGATTTATTCATACGCCCCCGGATCGCCGGAACGCACCAAACTCATGGCGGCGCTCGATCACCTCAAGGCCAACCCGATCGACATCCCGCTGGTGATCGACGGCAAAGAAGTCCGTGTCGGCGAGAAGATCAAGATCACGGCGCCCCACGACCACTCACTTATCCTCGGCTACACTTATCGCGGCACCCGCAAGGAAACCGAGGCGGCGATCAGCGCGGCTCTCAAAGCCCAGAAATCATGGGCGCAGGTGCCGATGGAACACCGCATCGCCATCTTTCTCAAGGCCGCCGACCTGATTGCCGGGCCGTACCGCTATATCATGAACGCCGCCGCCATGCTCGGCCATTCCAAGAACGTGTTCCAGGCCGAGATCGACGCCGTTTGTGAATTGGTCGATTTCTTCCGTTTCAACGCCTACTACATGCAGCAAATTGCCGACTTGCAGCCGATTAACCCCGATCCCACGATCTGGAATCGGATCGACTATCGCCCGCTCGAAGGCTTCATCTTCGCCGTGACCCCGTTCAATTTCGTTTCGATAAACGGCAACCTGCCGACCGCACCCGCCATGTGGGGCAACGTTGCCGTCTGGAAACCGGCGTCGAGCGTTATGTATACTTCGCATTACATCATGAAAATTCTCATGGAGGCAGGCTTGCCGGACGGCGTGGTCAATATGATCACCGGCAAAGCCGCGGAAATCTCCGACGTCGTCCTCAACCACGAATATCTGGCGGGCGTGCACTTCACCGGTTCCACCGGCGTGTTCCAGGGGATGTGGAAGACGATTGGCGATAATATCGCCAGGAACAAGTACAAGGGCTATCCGCGTATCGTCGGCGAAACCGGCGGTAAAGACTTCATCTTCGTGCACAAGTCGGCCGTCGCCGAACAAGTAGCCACCGCCATCACGCGCGGCGCCTTCGAATATCAGGGACAGAAATGCTCGGCGGCCTCGCGTGCCTACATCCCCAAGTCACTCTGGCCGAAAATCAAGAAGCTCGTGCTGCAGCACCTCGCGGAAATCAAGATGGGCGACCCGAGCAACTTGTCCAATTTCATGAACGCCGTCATCGATCGCGGGGCGTTCGACAGCATCAAGAAATATGTCGACTTCGCCAAGAAGGCCACCGACGCCGAAATCATTGCCGGCGGCCATTGCGACGATGCGAAGGGCTACTACATCGACGCGACACTAATCGAGACCGCCAACCCGAAGTTTAAGACGCTCGAAGAGGAGATCTTTGGGCCGGTCATGACGGTCTTCGTTTACAACGACAAGGACTATGAGAAGACGCTGCAGCTCTGCGACGAAACCTCGCCGTACGCCCTGACCGGCGCCGTCTTCGCTACCGACCGCGAGGCCGTCCTCCTGGCCGAGAACATGCTGCGTCAAGCCGCCGGCAATTTCTACATCAACGACAAGCCGACCGGCGCCGTCGTCGGGCAGCAGCCATTTGGCGGCGCGCGCGCTTCCGGCACCAACGACAAAGCCGGTGCGCTGCATAACATGATCCGCTGGACATCACCCCGGACGATCAAGGAGAACTTCGTTCCCCCGACCGACTACAAGTATCCGTTCATGCGGGAGAAGTAGTCGTCACTAACTACTGGAGTCGACCGCGCGGCAGCCATTATCGGCTGCCGCGTTTTTGTTGCCACTGCAATGAGGAGCAGGATCCGCGTCACTGCACCGGCGATACTGCGGAACCTGACTGCCAAATGGGGGTTAAATCCAGAAAGAGATTGATGGTATCAAACAGCGAGTAGGACGCTCCCTGTTTGGCCCTTACAGTGAGAGGAGATCAAGACAATGACTGAGACAACCCATCCGGATAGCACGTTGACCCGCCGCGAATTCATCCAGCATGCCGCCGTCATCGGCGCTGCCGCTGTCGTCTTGCCGGGGCTGCTCGGCGACCAACTGGCGCAGGCGCAGACCATTGATCCATACGCGCTGCCGCCGCTGCCCTATGCCTATGATGCTCTCGAGCCGCACATCGACAAGCTGACGATGGAAATCCATCACACCAAGCATCATCAGGCGTATATCAACAACCTGATCAAAGCGCTGGAGAACTATCCCGACCTGAGAAAAGAGACTCCGGAGTTTCTGCTCAAGAACCTCTCCAAGATTCCTCAAGACATCTATAACGCCGTTCGCAACAACGCCGGCGGTCACTGGAATCATTCCTTTTTCTGGCAGACGCTCGGTCCTAATGCCGGGGGTGACCCGAAGAATGAAATCGGCGAGGCCATCGCGTCGAAATTCGGCGATCTGACAAAATTCCGGGAGGAGTTTGCCGCCAAGGCAATGGGGATTTTCGGTTCCGGTTGGGCCTGGCTGGTGCTGGACGGCAAGAATCTGCGCGTCGTGGGCAATATGAATCAGAACAGCCCGATCAGCGACGGTTTCACGCCGCTGCTGGGCATTGATGTCTGGGAGCACGCCTACTATCTGAAATATCAGAATCGCCGCGCCGAATATGTGACGGCGTTTTGGAATGTCGTCAATTGGGAAGCTGTAAATAAACTCTATTTGGCCGCTCGATAACTGGGCCAGTCCGCCAAGCGCTCACCCCGTCTCCCTTTTGCTCCCTTAGAGGCTTGGCGGACTGACAATTTCGTTCGCTGCGACTGCGAATTCGCGACAAGTAGCAGACCATTCGCCGCCGGCGCTCCGGCTCAGGCTGCGGCCAACGCCGACGCCAATTCCCGGGCACCTTCAGTGGTAACAGATTGGGCCAGCTCTTTGACCTCACTTTCAATTGTCGCGTAGTCAATCCAATATAGGGCTTGTGGTCGATTTTAGCAACGTTGGATTCCAGCACTGAATCGAAAACGGGGCAGGAGTGCCAGCTCCTGCCCCGCGCGATGTTCGCGCCTGCGGCGCGATCCGAGAGGGAGAACGGGATTACACGACGCCCTGGTCAAGCATGGCATCCGCGACTTTGACAAAGCCGCCGATGTTGGCGCCGTTGACGTAATTGATGAAGTTGCCGTCTTTGCCATAGTGCACGCAGGTCTCATGAATCGCCCTCATGATGCCGTGCAATCGCTTGTCGACTTCTTCGCGTGTCCACGACAGCCGCAGGCTGTTCTGCGACATCTCCAGACCTGAAGTCGCCACGCCGCCCGCGTTGGCAGCCTTGCCCGGGCCATACAGAATCTTGGCGTCGACGAAGACACTGATCGCGTCCGGCGTCGAGGGCATATTCGCCCCTTCGCTGACGACGTAGACCCCGTTACGAATCAGATTGCGCGCGTCGGCTTCGTTGATCTCGTTCTGGGTCGCCGACGGAAACGCGCACTGTGCCTTATGATTCCACAGCGGATTGTGATCCGAGCCGGCAGACAGTGGCGTATAGACCGCCGTTTTGTACTTGTCGGCGTACTCCTTGATTCGACCACGGCGATTGTTCTTCAGATCCATCACATAGGCCAGCTTTTCGCGATCGATGCCGGCCTCGTCGAAGATGTAACCCGCCGAGTCAGACAGCGTCAGCGGCTTGGCGCCCAGGTCGAGCAGCTTCTCGACCGTGTACTGCGCCACATTGCCCGAGCCCGACACCAGGCAAGACTTTCCGTGCAAGGACTCGCTGCGCGTGCTTAGCATCTCCGCCGCGAAATACACGGCACCGTAGCCGGTTGCCTCCGGACGAATCAGCGATCCGCCCCAGTTCAGGCCCTTGCCGGTCAGCACGCCGGTGAATTCATTACGCAGCTTCTTGTACTGCCCGAACATGAACCCGATTTCACGGCCGCCGACGCCGATGTCGCCCGCCGGCACATCGGTATTCGGGCCGATATGACGGAACAATTCACTCATAAAAGCCTGGCAGAATCGCATCACCTCGAGATCCGATTTGCCCTTCGGGTCAAAATCTGACCCGCCCTTGCCGCCGCCCATCGGTAGTGTGGTCAAGCTGTTTTTGAACACCTGCTCGAACGCGAGGAACTTGAGGATACCGAGATTCACTGTCGGGTGGAAGCGCAGGCCGCCCTTGTATGGGCCGATCGCTGAGTTCATTTCGATGCGGAAACCGCGATTGACCCGAATCTCACCGGCATCGTCCACCCACGGCACGCGAAACATGAGTACACGTTCCGGCTCGACGACGCGTTCGAGAATCTTGGCTTCGCGATAAACCGGATGCTTGTCGAGAAACGGCATCAGCGATTCAACCACTTCTTGCACGGCCTGATGGAATTCGCGCTCGCCCGGATTCTTGGCCTTGACCTGCTCCATGAAGGCAGCAACGTTGCTTGACATTCAGAACTCCTTGGTTGCGTCTTGTCGACCGCTGCACCCGGCAGGCTGATCGGCAAAATCAATGTCGTTCGAAATCTGGCGCCGACTGCAATCATCGGCGTCAAGTCAGTTTGTTATCTTTTTCACAAGCAAAGAACCGCTCGTTCAGGAATTGGTCAACTTCGTTAATCCTGAACCTCGCTTTCGGATTTCCTGAGCCGGGAACGCGTAACGAGTACTGCATTGTCGATCGCAGACGCTATATTGCCTGCGATGAACGGTTCATCCGATCTCTGTCTTTTTGTCTCTGATCTCCATGGCCGGCTTGACCGCTACGAGAAGCTCTTCGCTGCCATCCGTGCTCGCCGCCCGGCAGCGGTGTTCCTCGGCGGCGACATTCTGCCATCGGGAATTGCCGCAGCTCTGACCGGTGGTATCCCGGCTGAGGATTTCATCGCCCACTATCTGGCGCTGAGACTGCACGAGATTCGCGTCACTCTCAGCCGCAACTACCCTGATCTCTTTGTTATTCTCGGTAACGACGACGGCGCGACAGCCGAGGCGGATCTGCTTGCCGGCCAGGCGGCAGGAATGTGGCACTATGTCCACAACCGGGTCGTCCCATTTCAAGAATATTCTGTACTTGGCTACAGCTTCGTTCCGCCTTCACCGTTTCTGCTCAAGGATTGGGAACGCTACGACGTCTCCCGCTATGTTGACCCGGGCTGCGTATCGCCTGAAGAAGGCGTGCACACGCAGGAATTTGACGCCGAGGCCACCCGCTATGGGACTATCGAGCGCGACCTGAAGGCGCTGACTCAAGGCCTTCACATGTCGCGGACGATCTGCCTCTTTCACACCCCGCCGTACGAAACTAACCTTGATTGGGTCGATCACAACGGCAAGACGGTCGATGGTGTCGAACCGGACCGGCACATCGGCAGTATTGCCGTGCGTCGGCTAATCGAGACACGCCAACCGCTGCTGACGCTGCACGGACATGCGCACGAGTCGGCGGAACTCTCGGGCCATTGGCAAGACCAGATCGGCAAAACACTTATGTTCGGAGCTGCGACCAGAGACTCCGGACTAGCATTGGTCTCGTTCCAGCTCGGTGACTTGGCAACGGCTCAACGCGAATTGCTGTGACGGCTAAGACTTTCTCCGACAGCTACTTCATTTCCGGGTCGGCCTCCCTCCGTAGTGGAGCTGCAAGTCCAGAAACTTCTTGACAAATATGCACTTAGGCGGTAAATTTTAGTAGGCGATACTCGCCCTTTGGTACCGATTCTGCCAAACCAAAACGAAGATTGGAGTCTCTCATTCTATGAACCTAATAGGACGGTTCCGGCCGCTCGTTCTTGTCCTGTACCTTGTTCTGGGTGCGCACACTGCATCCGCGAACCAGCAAGTCCCCAATAACCTCTGGCTTCAAATTCAGGGGATGAGCCCGGCCGAGGTAAAGTCCTATATCGCCCAACACGGCGGCGATTGGTGCCAGACGGAGTTGCGCTGGGAGGCCAAATCCGGCTTTCAAAAGGATGCGGCTTTGGCTTGTCCGATCCAAGGTCAATGCGACAACCCCGGCACACGCGACATTAACATTCCCGGCGCCAATGACCCTTTCACTTCAATTCGCCTTTGCGTCAACGTCTTTGCCAACGATAACGGCTCCAATGCCGCTGCCACTCAGTCGAAGGTCGACGCCCAGATTACAACTTTGAACGCCCAGTACGCGCCGTCCAAGATCCGCTTCACTTATATCACGCGCTACATCAATTCGACCTTGTATCGCGACTATACCGACAATGAGGAAGGCGGCATGAAGGGTCTGGCCGCGTTCTACCCCGATTCGTTCCTCAATGTCTACGTGACTAACATCAATTCGAGTTACATCGGCATCGGCACCTTCCCCTGGGATCCGGATGCGCAGGCGGTCCTCGGCGGAACGATCATCGATGACAACTATTTTGGCGGCGGCGAAGGTACACTGGCCCACGAGATCGGCCACTGCCTCGGACTCTGGCACACCCACCACGGCGTATCGGAAGTCTCCCAATGTTCTGCCTGTTACGAGCGCGCCGATCATCTCGACGCCGACAATAACGGCGACTTCTGTGCCGACACCGATCCGACCCCGACCAACTACAACTGCTCGCCCCCGGGAGGGACCGACGTCTGCTCCGGCTTGTCCTGGGGACCGACCGACCCGCAGAATTACATGGGCTATGCCCCCGATTTCTGTTACACCGAGTTCACTTCCCAGCAGTGGGGACGGATGCACTGCTGGATCAACGGCGCGCTGGGCAGCTGGCGCAACTGTGGCGGGAATAAGAATCTCGCCGGTGCCGGCGAAGTCCTCGCCGATGCCGACGGTGACGGCGTTGATGACGGCGTCGACAATTGCCCGTCCGCATTCAACCCGTGCCAGGAAAACGTCGACAATGACGCGCTCGGCGATGCCTGCGACCCCGATATCGACAATGACGGCGACCTGAATGCCGCTGATAACTGCCCCTTCATCTCCAACCCCGCCCAGGCCAACGCCGACGGCGATAACTTTGGCGATGTCTGCGACAACTGCACCACCACCGCCAACAATGATCAAAGCGATATCGACGGCGACCTGATCGGGGATGCCTGTGATGCCTGTACCGACACCGACGGAGATGGTGCCGCTAATCCCGGCTTCCCGGCCAGCACCTGTTCGACCGACAACTGCCCCGATATCGTCAACCCGGCCCAGGCCGATGCCGATGCCGACAGTGTCGGCGATGCCTGCGATAATTGCGTGAACACTCCGAATCCACAGCAATACGATGAAAACGTCGATGGTATCGGCGATGCCTGCGACGGTCAGTTGCACATTCAGAGTTATGTTCTGCCTGAAGGCTATAACGGTGTGCCGTACTTCTACCAGTTCACTGCTGTTGGCGGCGTGCCGCCGTACAACTGGCAATTCTTCGGCGGCGATCTCCCCTTTGGCTGCGACTTCAACGGCGGCACGGTCGGTACCGTGACCGGTACACCGTTCTACGTGGCGACCTTCTACTTCACCATCGTCTGCACCGATTCGGACTCGCCGGCCCGGACCGACACGCTGGGTGTTTCAATTCGAATCGTTGAACCAGTAGCGCCGCCCTATGTCTGCGGTGACGCCGAAGGCAGCGAGACTGTGACCATTTCTGACGCCGTTTACCTAATTAACTATATCTTTGCCGGCGGCCCGGCACCGGACCCGTTGTTGGCCGGCGACGCCGATTGCTCCGGCAGCGTCTCAATTTCAGACGCCGTCTACCTGATTAATTACATTTTCGCCGGTGGCGCCGCGCCCTGCGCAGCCTGTCCGTAGCGATCTGACTTGGGAATTTCCTGCCGGCCCGCGGGTCGGCAGCCGAATTTGTCGATAATTTTAGAACTGGGACTTACCCATTACCGAGCACAACGTGTGAGAAAGTGAGTTGGAAGATGCTGAGGAAAGCCAAAGCCCGATTCCGTCGTTGTCTGTTCGCCGGTCTTGCCTTCTGTGTTGGCCTGATGCTGCTGACACCGAGTCTGCAGGCAGAGGTCGACGCCAATGCAATCCTGGATGAAATCCGCCAGAACCCCGATCAGATCAAGGAGATCATTCGCAAACATCAGGTCGGCTGGTGTGGCGCTTCGTTCGTCGAACAGGCGCTGCAGGGTGGCGACCCCAATAAAGCGCCGGCTTTCGACTGCTCTATCAATGGCGCTTGTGATGTCGCGGCGACCCGTAACAACTACCTGCCGACTCCGAATCAGGAAGTCTATTACATGCGCGTGGTATTCCACATCTTCTGCAATGACGACGGCTCTGACCCGTCAACCACCGCCTTTGAATGCACGCAGGTCTTTAATCGCCTCAATGCGGACTACGCTCCGGCCGGCATCCAGTTTCTGCTTGACGGAATCCAGACCCACAATTCTACGGTCTACCGCATCTTGTCGAGCTCGGAAGACACACCGATGAAATCGGTTTACAACGATTCCTATACCACCAAAATCAATATTTATGTCACCGACATCGAGCAGACCACGCCGGGACAGATCACGCTGGGCTATGCCTACTTGCCATGGGGCAATGCCGGGACCGTACGTTACGGCGTTGTGATGCACAGCGACGGCTTCGGCGCCGACAACGGCTACACCACGCATGAGATGGGTCATACGCTCGGTTTGTACCACACGTTCCGCGGCGTCGATGAAACCACCGCCTGCGGCGCCTGCTACGAATTTGCCGGCAGTCCCAGCGACGTGCGCGGCGATCTCTGCTCCGACACTCCGCCGACGCCGCTCAACTTCAACTGCAACCCCCCGGGCGGCAACGACGCCTGCAACGGTCAACCGTGGGGAAGAACGCAGTATGAAAACTACATGGGATATTCGGGCTGCACCGAAGAACTCTTCACGAATCAGCAATTTGCCCGCATGCGCTGCTGGAGTACGTCGTACTTGATTAACTACCGCGTGCTCGATGTGGATGGTGATGGCCTCGTCAACGCCAGCGACAATTGCCCGCTGGTTGCCAACCCGTCGCAGACGGATGTTGATGCCGACACGGTCGGCGATGCCTGCGACAATTGCCCCACGACGCCAAATCGCAACCAGGCTGATGATGATGCAGATGCAATCGGCAACGTCTGCGACAACTGCACGGATACTGACGCTGACGGCTACGGCAATCCCGGCTACGCGCTGAATACCTGCCCGACCGACAACTGCCCGGATACGGCCAACGCCCTGCAAACCGATACCGACACCGATACCGTCGGTGACGCCTGCGACAACTGTCCGAGTATCGCCAATCCCGGGCAGGATGACGAGAACGGCGACGGCGTCGGCGACCATTGCGACGGCGTGGTTCACGGCTGGAATAACAACCCGCCCGATGGTTTCAAGAGCATCCCCTACTTCTTCCAATTCCAGGCCGTCGGCGGCACGCCCCCGTACACCTGGCAGATGTTCGGCGGTGACCTGCCCTTTGGCTGTGACTTCAACGGCGGCGCGGCGGGAACGATCACCGGGACGCCGTTCTACAACGCCACGTTCTACTTCACGCTGCTGGTGACCGACTCCTCCGTGCCACCCACGGCCGACACCGTGTCGTTCGACATCACCATCACGAATCCGCCCTACCTCTGCGGCGATGCCGACGGCAGTCTGGCGATTTCGATTTCCGACGCCGTGTACTTGATTAATTACATCTTTGCCGGTGGACCGGCGCCCAATCCGCTGATCGCCGGCGATGCCGACTGCAGCGGTGCAGTCTCGATCTCAGATGCCGTCTACCTAATCAACTTCATCTTCGCCGGCGGGCCGGCCCCGTGCTCGTCTTGCCCGTAAACCGGCGGCGACGTTGCTGCTAATCGTCGAGGGCGCATCCCGGATGCGCCCTCTCTCTTTTCTGCGCTGAATTATGGCTGCTGAGAAAATTCAAGGATTGTGCCCTCGACCACCTTCAGGTAGTCAGGCACGCTGAGGATGATCGAATCCGTGAGAGAACCGGCATTAAAGGCGATGCGGTCGTTCAGCAGAATTGACTTGTCGATATACACCTCGAACGGCAGAATCGGGAATCCAAACGGCGGCACCGACCCCGGTACCAGCCCGGTATAGTCAAGGAGCTCTTCGGCCGAGGCGAAACGCAGGCGCTTGGCGCCGAAATGCCGCTTGACTGCGTCCGAGTCAATCTTGCGCGCCGCGCTCAGAACAAACAGCCGATACACCTCCTCCACCTTCATCAATATCGCCTTCCCGCCGATGCGCACATCCTCGCCGCGCGCTCGCGCCGACTCTTCGGAGGTCGTCGTCGGCTCGTGATGCACGGTCCGAAAGGCAATCGCGTTGTCGGCAAGAAGCTGCTTGATGGAATCGAAAATTTTGGTCGTCACTCGCGGTGTTCTCGCTTTCTTGAGGCTAATGTGAACAGCAAGCTGCGGCCTGTCAAGCACCGATCGGCTGGCAAGGTGCTTTTCCGCTTCTCCTGCCGCTTGATTCCCCGTATGTTGCGGCCGCAGTTATGAAGCAATCTCAGATGACTTCCAACTCCCAGGATCCGTTTGCTTTTTGCCGGGCCATGCTTCCACGCGTGTCGCGAACCTTTGCCATCAATATCGGAGTCCTCGATGGCGAGCTGCATCGCGCCGTCTTGTGCGCTTATCTGTTCTGCCGCATCGTTGATACGGTGGAGGACGCTCCCGGTCTGCCGCTGACCGAGCAGTTGGCGCTGCTGGACGAGTACGCCACTCTCTTCGCGTCTGATCAGCCCGCGCCGGCCACCATCGCCGCCTGGATCGGCCGTTGGCATCAAGCCGCGGAAACCGCCGACGAATTTCGCCTCATCATGGGCACCGATCTTGTCTTTGCCGCCTTTGCCGAACTCCCTCCCGACGTCAAGTCGAGTGTGGCGCGCTGTGTTTGCGCCATGGCTGCCGGCATGAAGCAAACTCTGGAACTGCCCGGCCACGCCGGCAGCAGTCTTCGTATTCTGCAGACGGAGGACGATCTGAATCAGTACTGCTATTTCGTCGCCGGCACGGTCGGACGCATGCTGACGGAACTGTTCTGCCGCTATGCTCCGGACATCGACGCCGTTGCGCGTGACCGGATGACCCAACTCGATCAAGCCTTTGCTCGCGGTCTGCAGATCACCAATATCATCAAGGATTGCCGTGGCGATGCCAACCGCGGCTGGTGCTACATCCCCCTCGAATTGCTGAAGCGCCGTAGCCTCACCCCCGAGGCGTTCTTGGCCGGCACCGACCGATCGGCGTCGCTCGCGGTAGTCAATGACCTGACCCGCAAGACGGCAACGTACTTGGAGTCCGCACTCGAGTATACGCTGCTTCTGCCTCGCCGTCGCCGCCGCCTGCGGCTCTTCAATCTCTGGTCCCTCTTCTTCGCAGCCCGAACTTTGGCGCTGGCCTGGAACAATCCACGCCTCCTTGAGCCAAACGCCAAGGTCAAGATCACCCGATCTCAGGTCTACCGGACCATGGCGCGAACGACCCTGCTCGTTGGCCGCGATGACACCCTGCGCCGCGACCTGCAGCGGATCCTCCAGCCGATCTTATCGCCGTAGCTCGTCGTCAAGTCGTCGGCAATAAAGACGGCGGGCAGCCTGATGTCTCAAGCTGCCCGCAGAAGTCTTCGCGTCTCTAAACGATTCGTCTACTCTTCGTCGTCCTCATCGTCTTGGCGATTATGTCCCTGGAATTGCGGCTGCCGTGGCTGGAAACCGCCGCCGCTGGTCAGATTCATATCGTAGTTGCGGCGCTGCTTGTTGACCATGATGTGCGCCAACCGCAACGGCTCCGGCAACCGGTAGCCACGCAGCAAGTCAATCACGGTTTTGACCGAGGTCTCGACGTCCATCTTGTGGCCCGGCGAAACGTATAGCGGCTTGACATTTTCGCGCGACCGCACGGCGCGCCCGACCTCGGCGTTGCCAAAGTAGATCGGCGCGGTATCGCCGACCGAGTTGCCGAGGGGATCGACCTTGCCGACGAGCAGCTTCTTGGCGCAGCCAATCGTTGGCATCTCCAGCATCACACCCATGTGGGACGCCATCCCGATGCCGCGCGGATGATCGATACCGTGCCCGTCGAAGATAAACACGTCCGGCACGAATTTCAGCCGACTCAGCGCCTTGGTAATCACGGGCCCTTCGCGGAAGAAGAAGAGCCCGGGCACGAACGGGAAGGTCACTTCGGACTGCGCCCGCACTTTCTCCAGTAGCTCCATCTCCGGCACCTTCATCACAGTGATGGTTGCAAACGCCGTGTTGTCGCGCTTCGAATACGCCACGTCCACGCCGCCAACCAATCGGAAAGATGTTTTCTCCGGCTTGGTGATCACCATCGAGGCGTATTTCTCCTGCAGCCGTTCCGCCTCTTTCACATCCTCAGTCCAGGGATGCAGACGATTGAACTTCATCGCTTGTCCTTACTCTTTTGTTCAAGTTTTTGGGGGTGCGGCGTTCGCAGATCCATCACAGTCTTGTAGAAGATACCACTGCACTTACAGCTCAACTCGCCTTACCCGCAGTATTATACGATCCTGATTTCGCCATTTCAAGAATAGTTTACCTTTGCTCATGGCGATCAACGCGAACTTGGTCTTTGTGGTTCCCATCATCCAACTTCAACGTGATAATTTTCACAAATCTCCGCCGCTCGGAATGGTTAGTACCATTAACTTGCTGTATCTTGCGCTGAATTTTTGCATCTTCTGCCGTCATGTTCGATCGACACCTCAGGCGCCTGATCTTCGAGTGGGATGTGGATAACTGGAGTCGGGCGCTCCGCCTTTGGGAGTCCATCCTGCCGTCAACCGCTCCCGACGGCGCGACTGCCCTCGAAGTTGGCTCGCGGCGCGGCGGAATCGCGCTTTATCTGGCGCACAAAGGATATCATGTCGTCTGCAGCGATGTTGACAACCCCGCCGAGTTCGCCCGGCCGATCCATCAGGCCGCCGGCGTCGCCTCGCGGATCGAGTACACCGCCGCCAATGTCACAGCAATGTCATTTGCCGACGCCTCCTTTGATGTCGTGGCCTTCAAGTCGGTTCTCGGGGCGGTTGGCCGCGGCGGCAACACACAGCTGATTGCGGCGGCAATCGCGGAGATGCACCGCGTGCTCAAGCCCGGCGGCGTTCTCCTGTTCGCTGAAAACCTCGCGGCCGGACGCATGCAGATGTTCCTGCGCCGGCGCTTTACCAGTTGGGCCGCCGATTGGAACTACCTGACGCCACAGAGCATGAAAGAACACTTTGCCGCATTTGAAGTAACGCACTTCGAGACTTTTGGCGTTCTCGCCAATTGGGGACGCACGGAGTTTCATCGACGCCTCCTCCATCCGATCGACCTTATGCTCTCGCCCCTGACTCCTAAGACGCAGCACTATATCGGCTACGGCTACGCCCGCACCGGAACCCGTGAGAGTTCTTGTTGAATTCACGCCCCGCCTGATTTAGTGTATAAATTCAACAGGAGGTGGAGATTATGTCAATCTCGTGCCGAACTTACGGATTCGTTGCTTTACTTCTTTTGCTTCTCGGGCTTGTCCTCTCTTGCACTGAGAATTCGGGCGATCGCAGAATCATCACGCCGACGCCGCCGTCGACCAGCGCGGTGTTCAAGGACATCGAAGTCTTTCTGCGGCCGCCGTCACAGGTACAGTTTACTTTTCGCATTACGACGGCGGACAACCATGCCGTTGTACTTCCCGGCGATGCCATCGCGCAGGCTTTCCGCATCTTTGAAAACGGCGAGGAAATTGACTATACCGAAACCTCCCGCTTCGTTCATCCTGCCGCCAGCCTCGAACTTGACTTGATGCTGCTGCTCGACTTCACCAACAGCATGGCGAGTTGGCGCGACGGCGATCTGACGGCGATTGACCTGGAAGCCGACTGGGCGCGCGAAATCATTTCCGGATTGGCGGAGACGCACCGCATGGCGATCATGGAATATCACGATCGCAATACCGAGGCCTCGGTCATCGCCGACTTCTCCTCCGACAAAACTCTCCTGGAGACGGCGTTGAATGCGTTCGTCAACCGCCCGCTCGACCACGGTTCCTCCAGCATCTGGGATGCCATCTATGCGGCCATCAACCGCTTTCCCGCTACCCCGGCGGAATCCAAGCAGCGGACCCTGATCGTCATTACCGATGGCCGCGAGACCTCGTCGATTCATACGCCGGAGGAGATTCTCCAGCTTGCCCAACAGAAGCAGACCAACGTCTTCATCATCGGAACCGGCAGTGTCGTGAATGAGGCCCGCCTCATCCAAATCGCCGATCAGTCGAGCGGAGAATATTACCCGGCCTCCGACTTCCAGGCCTTCCGCGACAAACTCGAGCAGGTTAAGACGGACCTGGGCGGCCACTACCAGTTGAGCTACATCACGCTGCGGCGCAGCGGCAGCTACGCCGTGAAAGTCCAGTTCGCTAACGAAGGCCTGACGGGAAACTTCGAGCGAACCCTGGACCTGGGCAGCGTCTTCGGTGATGACCGCATCGGCGTGCTGACCTTTGATGCTCCGGCGCGTGCCAACAACCAACTCGCCTGGGTCGTCCGCGCCCAGCATGTGCCCCGAAACATCTACAAGCTGCGCTTCAAGGTCGCGACCCCCAATGCGATCGTCACGACCTTGATCCCCAAGGCCGACGGCGGCCTCTGCGGCGACTGGCGCCTCAATGGACGTGATTCACTCGGCTATTTCACGATTGCGGCTGATACCCCACTGCAATTTGGCGATTTCGGTCCGCTCTTCCGCGTGACCATCAGCGGCGTCGCCCCGGGCGCTTTCGAGGCACCCTTTATCCTTGACAACAGCGTCTATTCCGGCGGAAAATCGTTTACGGCCCCGGAGAAATTAGTGTATGCGCCCTAAGGGCGGTGTTGCCACCGCCCCTTCAGGCTGCGTAGTTGCCCGCCTCAAAATGCCGAGACAAACCCCAGCGTAAATCGCGTTTCTTCGGCATCGAGATCGTAACGCAGTTCTCCGACCAGGCGGAAGTTGGTCCGCAATAGGTAACCAACGTGACCGGTGGCCGTCCGGTAGTCCTCGGAATTATCGTCCGACTCCGTCCAGTTGAACAATCCCGTCAGATACCAACGGCTGCGATCTCCTTCCGGCCAATAGATCGCCTCGGCAAACGCTCCCCGCGACTTGAGCGTCGATTCAAAATTGCCGGTTTCGTGCTTATCGCGGCGTTCCACGTATTGCAGATTCAGCGTCAACTGATCCGTCGTCAGAGTCAGATCGGGTCCGCCCATTGTCACCGCATTGACGGTCGCGGGCGTTAGCTGTTCTTTGCCGTAGAAGATGAATCCACCCAACCGAACCAACTGCGGCAAATCCTGCGATACCCGTCCCATGACCGCCTTGTACTTGTCGCTGTCGTACAGTCGTTCGCTGTTGGCGCCGCCGATGCCGTTGCCGTTGACCGCCTCCACGACAAAATCGGTGCCCGACTCCAAACCGTAGGTCGCCATAATACCGCGGTCGTAGCTCAGTCCAAGATCAGAACCCGCCGGCGTCATGCGATAGACCTGGTAGTCTTCCAACGGCAACCGCAACTCGCGCTTGAACAGCGGATCGGAGACTTGAAATTGCCCGACATAGAGGTCCAGTTCTGACCCGCCGAGATTGTTGAACATCAGGAAGGCGTCTTCCAACCCGGCAACTTCACCGCGTTCGCTGAAGAAGAAGTAGAAATAGTAGGCGAGATTCTTGGCCAGAGCGCCGCCGGACAGCAGCTTGATCAGATACGGCGACGTAAAATCGGCGGCGTGATCGACTTCGGTATTGTGTGTCAGGTAACCTTCCAACCGCAGCGCAAATGGCAGATCGCGAATCAACGACAGGTTCTTGTCGCCGGTATCCACGTAGTACCGCGGTGCGTCGTTGTCCTTCAACACGAACCCGTTGCCGGCAAATTCGTCGCCATAGTCCTTCAGCACCGGAAACGGCTGGTGGCAGGTCGTG